>CAYPCP010000032.1:759-17345 GCA_964409255.1 uncultured Pseudobdellovibrionaceae bacterium | reverse complement strand
CGCCGATCGAGCCTTCCTCGATGGTGATAAGCGTTTTGTGATTTTTCGCCAGATCGCGGATCAGGTCTTCGTCGAGCGGTTTGGCGAAACGCGCATCGGCTACGGTGACGGAAATGTTTTTGTGCGCGAGCATGTCGGCGGCCATCAAACATTCCGGCAGGCGCGTGCCGAAGGACAGGATCGCGACATCGGAACCTTCGCGCACGACGCGGCCTTTGCCGATGGGGAGAATATCGCCCTTTGCCGGAAGATCCGCGCCCGTGCCTTCGCCGCGCGGATAACGCAGCGCGATCGGCCCGTCATTATAGGCAGCGGCGGTGGCCACCATGTGAACAAGCTCGGCTTCGTCCGCGGCGGCCATCAACACCATGTTCGGCAGACAGCCGAGATACGCGATGTCAAACGCGCCCGCATGCGTGCAGCCATCGGCGCCGACAAGGCCCGCGCGGTCCATCATGAAACGCACCGGCAAATTCTGAATCGCGACGTCGTGGACGACCTGATCGTACGCGCGTTGCAGGAAGGTGGAGTAAATGGCGACGAACGGTTTCATGCCTTCGGCGGCAAGGCCCGCGGCAAACGTCACGGCATGCTGTTCGGCGATGCCGACATCATACATGCGGTCCGGGAATTCATACCCGAACAGATCCATGCCCGTGCCGCCCGGCATGGCGGCGGTGATGCCGATAATGCTGTCGTCCTGTTTCGCTTCGGCGATCAGGGCGTTGGCGAATACCTTGGTGTAGGATGGCAGGGTCGATTTCGGTTTGAACTGGCTTCCGGTCACGACATCGAATTTCGTCACGCCGTGCATTTTGTCATCCGAATTTTCGGCAGGCGCATAGCCTTTGCCTTTTTTCGTGATGGCGTGGATCAGGATCGGGCCTTCGCGGTGGCCGGATTTGATATTGCGCAGGACCGCGAGCAGATGATCGAGGTTGTGACCGTCAATCGGGCCGATATAGTAAAAGCCCATTTCTTCGAACAGCGTGCCGCCACCCAGCGCGGCGCGCGCGGTTTCTTCGGCACGGCGCGCGGCGTTTTTCAGCGGCAGCGGCAGCATCGCGGCGACTTTCTTCGCGGCTTCGCGCGCGCCCATGTAGGGGGCGGAGGAAACAAGGCCGGTGAGATAGCGGCTCATCGCGCCGACGGGCGGGGCGATCGACATGTTGTTGTCGTTGAGGATAACGATCAGGCGGCTTTTTAAATCACCGGCATTGTTCATGGCTTCGTACGCCATGCCGGCGGACATCGAACCGTCGCCGATGACGCAGATAATGTTTTTATCCGTGCCCTGATGATCGCGCGCGGCGGCCATGCCAAGGCCGGCGGAAATCGACGTCGAGGAATGCGCGGCGCCGAACGGGTCATATTCGCTTTCGGCGCGCTTGGTGAAACCGGACAGACCGCCGCCCTGACGGATCGTGCGGATTTTATCGCGGCGGCCGGTGAGAATTTTATGCGGATAGCATTGATGACCGACATCCCAGATCAAACGGTCATTCGGCGTATCGAACACGGCATGAATGGCAACGGTGAGTTCGACAACGCCAAGGCCCGCGCCGAGATGGCCGCCCGTGGTGGAGACGGCGTCGATCGTTTCCGTGCGCAGTTCGTCGGCAAGCTGGCGCAGCTGCGCATCGTCAAAAGCGCGCATGTCGGCCGGGACATGAACCCGGTCGAGAAGGGGCGTTGCGGAGGGGGTGCCTGCCGGAGCCGTCTGTGCGTCAGTTTTAGCCATGATCAAGGTTCCTTATAGCCCCGAAACGGCGCGGGAGCCAAGGGATTTTAAGGGGCGGCTAACCGCCGAAACGGCTTGTGAAGCCATGGGCGACGCCGCGGATTCCGGAGGCGGCATAGCTGAGGACGGTACCGAAGGGGCTGCTGTCGATCTCGGCACCGGCTTCCGGTCCGACGGTGGGCCTGTCCCATGCGCGGCGCAGGAAGGACAGGGCGTTTTCGGCCGTCGTGCCATGGGCGCCCATCAGGCGCATGGTTTCGAGATCGCTTCTGGCGCGGGAGGGGAAATCCCGGCTGTCCTGTCCGATGCAGTCTTCGAGCGTGATGACATTGTATTTTTTGCGCAGGGCGTCCCACACCGTTTCCTTGACGCAGGCCGTGGCGTTGAAGCCGGAGACGAGCAGGGTTTTGATGCCTTCCTTGCGGAAGATCTTGTCGATATCGCTGCCTTTGAAGGCGGAATCTTCGCTCTTGGGGATCATTATGTCGCTGGATTTGTCCGCCTCGATGCGGTGCGGGCCGCCACAGGCGATGTCAAAGCCTTCTTTTTCCGAATCGCTGTAGACGACGGCGGTGCGTATCCCGGCGTCGCGGAAGGCGGGCATGAGGTCGGCAATCCGGCCGGCAATGGTTTCGGTCTGGGCGTTGCCGTAGTTTTCATCGCCGATCTTGCTGAAGACCTCCTGAACGTCGATCACGACATGGGCGAAAGACGACGGCGGGACCAGGCGGAAATTAACCTTTTGGGTATCGAAAAACGCGGATAGGGACGCATCATTATTTTGCATAATAAAAAGTACCCCAAAGGGAGGGTAATTGTCAATCTTAAGAGGGCTTTGACGCCGTAAGACCGGGCGGCGGGTCGCAGGGTTAAATGGGTAAGAGGGAGAGATGGCGCCAGATGTCCCGCTCTGTGGCGGGAGCGGCAGGGGCCGGGGCTGCGGATTCCGGGGGTTTTCCGACCCAGTGGGAGTGCAGGAAGCGCAAGGCGTCCGAGGTGGTCGTGCGGCAGGCGCCAAGACGGACCATGTAATCGATATTGCGGGGGATCACGGAAAGGGATTCGCGTTTGTCCTGGCCGATCAGGCCCGCCACCAGCGCGACGCGATAATGAAGCGACAGCGCGTCTTCCACCGTTTCGCGCACGCAGAATTTCGCGTTGAAGCCGGAAACGAACAGGTTCTTCACGCCCAGCGCCTTTAAAACATCGTCGAGATTGCCGCCGGTGAAGGCGGAATCCAGTTTCTTGGGCACAAGGATATCGCGCGCGGGGTCGGCCTCGATGCGGTAGGGACCGCCGAGCGCGTTATCGTAGCCGTCGTTGAAATTGTCGCCATAGACGATCACGGTGCGAATGCCCGCCGCGCGGAACGCAGGCAGGGCGGAGGCGATTTTCCCCGCGACCCGGTGCGTGTGGTAATTGCCATGCGCCATGTCCGGCGCGCAGAACTTACGCTGCACGTCGATCACGACATGCGCGAACGTGGACGGTTCCATGAGACGGAAATCGACAGTATCGACGCCGAAATAACGCGCGAGCGGTGTAGGTTTGCAGGGCATGGGGGCGGATCATAAAGACGCCGGAGGGGCGGCGTCAATATGAAAATAGCCTAGGCGCGGCGTTCCAGCACGTAAAGCGCCAGTTCCTGAAGCATTTCGGCGCGGCCCTCGAAGATTTTGAGGTGGCGGATCGCCTGATGCACGAGCATTTCAGCGCGGGATTTCGCCTGATCCTTGCCCATGGCGCGCACGAAGGTGGACTTGCCGGCCTTGTCGTCCTGATTGGCGGGCTTGCCGGTGACGGCGGGATCGGATTCCACATCGAGAACGTCGTCGGTCACCTGGAAGGCGAGGCCGAGATCGTAAGCGTAATTGCACAGCGCCTTTTTATGCGGATCATCAGCCTTGCCGAGGATCGCGCCCGCTTCGCAGGCATAGGCCATCAGCTGCCCCGTTTTCATGCGCTGCATGCGGGAGATGGTGCCGAGATCGAACTCCTCGCGCTCGCCGATCAGGTCGAGCATCTGCCCGCCGACCATACCGTGCGGACCCGCCGCCGCCGCAAGCTTACGCACGAGTTCAACGCGCACATGCGGATCGGAATGCGTTTCGCGGTCCGAAAGAATTTCAAACGCAAACGTCAAAAGCCCGTCGCCCGCGAGGATCGCGGTCGCTTCGTCATATTGAACGTGAATGGTCGGTTTACCACGGCGGATCGGCGAATTGTCCATCGCCGGAAGATCGTCGTGGATCAGCGAGTAACAATGCACGAATTCCAGCGCGGCGGCGACGCGGCGCGCGCGCGCGGGATCGACGTTAAAAATCTTGGCGGATTGCATCACCATGAACGGACGCAGACGCTTGCCGCCCGCCATCACGCCGTAACGCATCGCATCGAACAGCGGCGATTCCGGCAGATCCGTTTCCGGCAGCAGGCGCGTCATGGTTTTGTTGACGGCCTCCGCGGTTTCATCCATTGCCTGTTGCAGCAGCGGGGAGGCATCTCTAGGTGACGGGGCCATTTATGTGTTCTCTTTCCTGATGAATGGATGAATATACGAATGAAGGATTATGCAGCGTCGAGCGGGGTTTTCGATACCTTGCCGCCGGGGCCGACATTGATTTTTTCGATCTTGAGCTGGGCTTCCTGAAGCTTTTTCTCACAATGGGTTTTGAGTTCGATGCCGCGCGTATATTGCTGGATGGAGTCATCCAGCGGCGCTTTGCCGCTTTCCAGGCTGCCGACGATGCTTTCCAGCTCGCCCAGCGCTTCTTCGAAACTCATTGATTCCACTGCTTTTGCCATGCCGTATCCTGCCCTGATTCCCGCCCGTTTTTAAGTGCGGGGAGTGTATGTCAGATACGCTATTTTCTCAAGGCTGATCCGCCAACATTACAAATCGAAATCGGGGTGTTTCGCCCTATAATTAATCTATATGGAAACACTAACGGAGGTCATGACAGTCATGGACAATACCCCGAAAAATTCCGATATCTCTTTGAAAAAACTGGATTTTGTAATGTGGCGTGTCCAGCGTGCCAAGGACGGCATGCACCGCAAGGAAGTGCACCGGGCCTTGTTTGAACGCCCGCGCCTGCGTCCGGACACCCATCATTAAGCATTACGGCGCATGGCTCAGCGCCGCCAGATGAGCCGACACGCTATTTTTTAGCGCCTCCAGATTATAGCCGCCCTCCAGCACGGACACGATTTTTCCGCCGCTGTGCAGGGCGGCTGTTTTTTTAAGCTCAGCCGTCACCCACGCGAAATCGTCTTCCACCAGATTGAGCCCGGCGAGCGGATCGTCGCGGTGCGCGTCGAACCCGGCGGAGATCATCAGCAGCTCGGGTTTGAATTTATCGAGCGCGGGAAAAACTTTCGTTTCATACAGCTTGCGGAATGCCGCGCTGCCGTCGCCGGCGCGCAATGTCCAGTTATGGACGAATTCCTCGTTGTCTTCGGGATTGCCCGACATCGGAAAAAGCGGGAATTCATGAGAAGAGATGTAGAGGATTTCCCCGTGTTTTTCATGATGATGCTGACGCGTCATGACATCCGTCCCGTTGCCGTGATGCACGTCGAAATCGACGATCGCCACGCGGCGCAATCCGTGTTTTTCCTGCGCGTGGCGCGCGCCGATGAAAATATTGTTGAACAGGCAGAACCCCATCGCGCGCGCCGGTTCCGCGTGGTGGCCGGGCGGGCGCATCGCGCAGAATGCATTCTCTGCCGTGCCCGCAACAACGTCATCGACCGCCGCGCACGCCGCGCCGGCGGCACGCAACGCGGCGTCCCACGAGCCGGGGGAAAGAACGGTATCCCCATCGAACGATCCGTAACCTTCCGCGGGGACGGCTTCGTCGACGGACTGGATGTAATGCAGCGGGTGGGCGAGGGAGAGCTGTTCTTCGGACGCCAAAGGCGCGTCGTGAATTTCATGGGGAAGGGTGGCGAACAACGCCTGTAACGTTTCCATACGCGCGGCGCATTCGGGATGCCCGGGGCCGGTATCATGCGCCACAGCGGCGGCGTGCGTATAAATTCGGGTGGCGGGGGCCATAAAACTTGCCTTTTACAGGATAATTCTTTACATAACGGTCTTTCAGACGGAGGGCCGCCCCATGGATTTCAACAAGAAAGACCACATCGTCGTCACTATAGCCCAGACGGGGGAAAAGCGACATATCCTCATATCGCGCGTGCGCGCGGTTGCTCCCGCGCAGGACGGCGTTGAGACGGGTCCGTCACGCCTCGAATACGATTCCGACATTGACGGCGCGGAGCCGATTACGATCGAAATCGCGGAGCCGGTTGCGGCGGTGGTGCGCGATCTGAACGGCGACCCGACCGACGAGGATATCGCGCGCATGACCAGCGAGATCATCCGCGAACGTCAGGAGACATGTGACCGTATCATCGAGAACCTGAAGAAAAAATTCGCCGAACCTGACAAGGAGATCGCGTGGCGTGAAGCCAGCAACGCGAAAATAGACAAAGATCTGGCGCCGCGTGAAGAACAGGTGGAAAAATTTGAGCGCGGCACCGCCCGCAGCGCGTGGGCGCGGTTTATCGAGAAACGGTATCTTAATGAGGCGTACGATAAAAAAGAACGCGAGCCGCATAAATATCATCTGATGCCGGATGGCTGGCTGTTACGCTTGATCGGCGGGCAGACGCTGCACGAAATCAAGACCGCGCACGATAACAAATACCATATCGATGAAGACCGCCTCCGCCAGAATAAATATGTCGGCGAGATTGAAAAATTACAAAAAGAGCGTGAAACGGAATTTCAAAGCCAAAAAGAGCGTTATCTGAACCTGCGCAACGACCCGCAGTTGAGCGGGTCAGATCGCGCGCGCCTGGAAAAGGCCATCCGCGACCACCGCGTCGCACACGGCCCGGCGCAGGAGTTTTGTTTCGTGCGGGACTCCAAGACAAAGGCGTACCGCCCCGAGCGGGATATCAAGCATGATCAGGAACAGGAGCTGACCCGCGAGCAGCGCGGGCAGGGCAGGGGCCGCGACCGCGACAGGGGCGGACCGGATTACAGCCGATAATTCCCCTTTCGCGCGGCGCGGGCGGCATGTATTTTTATGGGCATGAAAAGTTCCCCCCGCGGCACCCACACCGTCGTCAGCCATCTTTCCCACCAGTTGTTGCAACGATGGGTGCCGAAATGGCACGAGGCGTTTTACGATCCGTATGCGGGATTGTTTTACGAGCGCGTCAACCGCAACTTTAAACCAATCACCACCGGCGTTCGCCGCGTTTTGACGCAATGCCGTTTGCTGGCGGTTTTTTCGCACGCGCTGTATTTGCGCCCGTCGCTCGCTTATGGCGGAGTGGCGCCGGATACGCTGGATGAGGCGTTTGCCGGGCTGAGCAAATATTTTCACGCGCCGGAGACGGGCGGATGGCTGTTCAGCGTCGATGAAGAGGGGCAGCCGCTGGATCGCACATACGATCTGTACGGCCATGCCTTCGTGATTTTCGCGCTTGCGCATTATTACCGCCACAGCGAGAGCGCGCAGGCGAAAACGCTGGCCGCGAAAACATTGTCGTTTATCGACCAGCATTTCCGCGTCGTGGGGCAAAAGGGATTTACCGAAGCGCTCGACGAACATTTAAAACCGCTTGCGGACCGTCCGCGCCGCCATGAATCGCATATGCATTTATTGGAAGCCTGCCTGTTCGCGGCGGACATTCTGGGCGATGCCGCGTATGACCGCGTGGCGGATGAGATCGTCGATCTGTTCGCCAGAGAATTTTACAGCGCGGACCGCCAGCTGCTCAGCGAATATTTCACCAACGATTTGACGCCGCTGGAACAAAACGGCCGCATCGTGTGCGAACCGGGGCATTATTACGAATGGATATGGCTGTTGAAAAAACATGCCGCGCGCAAGGGCGACGGGTTCCAATATGACCCGTTGTGCCTGCGGCTTCTCGACTGGGCGAACAAATATGGATGGGATGGGGAATTCGGCGGCATATATGACGAGCTGGACCCCGGCGGCGCGGTGATCGCGGATACAAAGCGTATCTGGCCGTTTACCGAAGGGCTGAAAGCCAATGTCCTGATGCTGGATTCCGTCGATGATAAAATCGATCTCAAAGCCAATATCGCACGCATGATCGCCGTGTTCGAAAACCAGTATATGGATGAACGCGGGTTCTGGACCGAATGGCTGAGCCGCGATCTGCAACCCGCCACGGATTACATGCCGGGCACGACGCCGTATCATGTTTATTTCGGCATCATGGAATCCGCCGACGTACTGCGGGCGCGGGGGCCGTCGAAATCGTGGTCGGCGGGCGTCATGGGCGTGATTTACACCGTGATGCGCAGCGCGTCGGGAGCCGTGCGCAGCGTTCGTTACGCGATCAAGGGCCTGCGGGCGAACCGGTCAAAATCGGCCGCGTCCGGTTGAAGGCGAGCTGCTCCTCGCTGAGCTGAAAACCCAGAAGGATTGAATAGGCGGGCACCTTGCCATCGGCGTCGAGAGGGATGTGCTGGGTGATCGTCTCGGTCTGGGTCTTATCGTTTTCGCCGTTTTCATAGGACAGCGACGCCGCGAAAATTTCCTTCGCCAGCACATGGCCGTTCGGGCTGATCACCGCGACGAAATAGGGGAAGGCGAAATTCGGCTTGTCGGTTTTCTTCAGCCGCGCCTTGGGGCCGAGCGTACTGGCCACGACGATATCCAGTTCAACCGACAGATCGCCGCCGACGGAACAGCGCGCATTGACGTTCTTCATGCTGGCGCGGGAGATTTCGGTTTTGTCGCTCGGCTTGGCCGGGTCCTGAAACTCAACGATCGTGCGCAGCTCTTCCATGACTTTGACCGAAGGGCAGGTGACGGTCTGTTCGGGGCCGCTGTGCACGGCTGCCGTTTTTTGTTCGCCGGTGACATCGCGCGCGGTGATGCGCGTGAGCGCGTCGGCGCTGCTGTCCCAGGCACTGGAAAGATCGTTGCCGATCCCGTCGAGGGTCTGGCAGCTGGCAAGGGTTAAAAACGCGAGAAGCAGAGGCGTAAAACGTGTCATATCGGGCCCGAGTCTAACGGGCGGGGGCGCGCAGGGCAAGGCTTTATGGGTGGATTTACCCCGGCGGATGGGATAAGAATTGGCCCATGAGCCAGCCATCCCTCACCATCCTTCTTGCCGCGCCGCGGGGCTTTTGCGCCGGGGTCGACCGCGCCATCCAGATCGTGGAAAAGGCGCTGGAGAAATATGGCGCGCCGGTCTATGTCCGCCACGAAATCGTGCATAACAAATTCGTTGTCGAGGGCCTGCGCGAAAAAGGCGCGGTGTTCGTCGAGGAGCTGGGTGAAATTCCCGACGACGGGCGTCCGGTGGTTTTTTCCGCGCACGGCGTGCCCAAAAGCGTGCCCGCCGACGCACGCGAACGCGAAATGTTTTACATCGACGCGACGTGCCCGCTGGTCAGCAAAGTGCATAAGGAAGCGGAGCGTTATCACGCGCAAGGATGCCAGATCGTTTTGATCGGCCATGCCGGCCACCCGGAAGTCATCGGCACGATGGGGCAATTGCCCGCGGGCGCGGTCGTTCTGGTCGAAACGGTCGCGGATGTGGAGACGCTGCGCGTCGATAGCCCGGACAATCTGGCGTACTGCACGCAGACGACGCTGTCGATCGACGATACGGCGCAGGTGGTTGCCGCGCTCAAGGAAAAATTTCCGCAGATACAAGGCCCGACGCGGGAAGATATCTGTTACGCGACCACCAACCGTCAGGAAGCGGTCAAGGCATTGGCGCCGAGGGTCGATGCGTTGATGGTCATCGGCGCGCCGAATTCATCCAATTCAAACCGCCTTGTCGAGGTGGCGAAAGTGTATGGCTGCGAACGCGCAATGCTGGTGCAGCGTGCGGCGGAAATCGACTGGAACTGGTTCAAGGGCGTAAAGACGCTGGGCCTGACGGCGGGCGCATCCGCGCCGGAAGTGCTGGTCGATGAAGTGATCGATGCGGCGCGGGCGCGGTTCGACGTCACCGTCGAAGAAGTCGCGATCACGCAGGAAAACGTCGTGTTCAACATCCCCCGCATCCTGCGCGATGCGGAAGAAGCGGCGGCGTAGCCCCATGGCCGTATACACCCCCGTACCAGAGGACACGTTGATCGAGTTTCTGCGCCAGTATCATATCGGCGATCTGGAATCGTACAAAGGCATCGAAGCCGGTGTCAGCAACACCAATTACCATCTGTATACCGAAGGCGGGCATTTTATCCTGACATTGTTCGAGCCGCACCGCGTGCGCGAGGAAGATATCGCGTTCTTTCTCAATTATACCGATTGCATGGCGCGCGCGGGCATTCCGTGCCCGGCCGTGATCGCCAATGCGGAAGGTCGCAAGGTCAACGGGCTGTGCGACCGTCCGGCGGTGATTTTTGAATTTCTGGACGGCGACGGCGGCCATGCCGGCATGGTGACGCCCGCCATTATGTGGCAGGTCGGCGCGCTCAACGCGCGCATGCACAAGGAAGCGCTCGCGCTGGCCGGTACGCAGGACAATCATTTCGGTTTGACGCGGTGGCAAAGCTGGCTCGATGCCATGGGCGCGGGGATGGATAAGGTCGCGCCCGGTCTTTATGCGACATGCCGGGCGGAATTCGACGCGATCAAGGCGGCGTGGCCAAGCGATTTACCGCGCGGGGCCATTCACGGCGACCTGTTCCCGGACAATGTGTTTTTCGACAAGGGCCATGTGTCCGGCGTGATCGATTTCCATTTCGTTTGCACGGATTTCTTTGCCTATGAAATCGCGATCGTCGCCAACGCATGGTGTTTTGACGCGGATAATAATTTTGAACCGGAATGTTTCAGCGCGCTGATCGACGGGTATCAATCCGTCCGCCCGCTGGACGCCGGGGAGAAAGCGGCGCTGCCGATGTTTCTTCGCGCCGCGTCGCTGCGTTTTCTTTTGTCGCGCGCCGAAGAATTCATCAATCACAAACCTGACAACCTGATGAAGCCGCACGACCCGTTGGTGTTCCTCACGCGGCTTAAGCATTTCCAGACCCATGGCTGAGAAAAACACCGTTTATATTTACACCGATGGCGCGTGCAGCGGGAACCCCGGCCCGGGCGGCTGGGGCGCGCTGATGCGGTGGAACGGGCATGAAAAGACGTTTTCGGGCGGCGAGGCGGATACCACCAACAACCGCATGGAAATGACGGCGGTTATCAACGCCCTTGAGGCGTTAAAGAAACCGTCGCGCGTTGAATTATATTCCGACAGCAAATACGTTCTCGACGGCATGACGAAATGGCTTTCGGGGTGGAAGGCCAGGGGGTGGAAGACCGCCGATAAAAAGCCCGTGAAGAATCAGGATTTGTGGGAGCGACTCGATTCGCTGATTCAGATCCACGACATCAATTTTCATTGGGTGCGCGGCCATAACGGGCATGAAGAGAACGAGTTTGTGGATAAGCTGGCAGTCGCCGCGATTCCAAAACCTTAGCAAATCTTATCCACAGCTTGTCCACAGAGGCGCGCACCGCGCGCGGGAACTATTAAGATTCCATTAACGTTTGCAGACCAGAGTCGGAACAAAGGGGCCCGCGACGGGTTTCTTGCAAAAGGAGGTTCACCATGGGTGACGTCATTTTAAAAAGTAACGACAATGCGCTGACCAACGGGACGACGATGGTGCTGCCATTGCCGCCCACCGAAAAAGAAGCCACGAGCGAGATGGAAATTTACGCGCGTTTCATGCGTCACTTGCGGATGGTGCCCAACAGCCGTGCGGAAATTAAAATCCTGTCCGCCATTCAGTTCACGGCGGACATGATGGATGTCGGGGATGCGTTGATCGCGAAGACGCTGGTCGATCTGGGCCTGCGCGCGCCGCGCCGGGCGCTTCCGGCATCGTATCTGGATCACGTCGACCGCAGTTTGATGCGCTCCGGGTGGGAAGTGGGCGGGCCGTCGGCATCGACGCTGGCGCTCAAGGAACACTGGGACGGTATCGGCGAAGACCCGTTTGCGGCGTTCCGCCGGGAATACTCCCTCGCGCTGGAGCCGGTAACGGTCGGCAAATAAACAGAAGATAAAAAGCGCCCGGGAAGGCGCTTTTTTCTTATTCGTTGAGGTCCCATTGATGGCGGCCGAGCGGCGTATAGCCGGGGCCTTCGGGTGCGGCGGCCTTTCCGCCACCGGCGGCGGGTTGCGCGCCGTTCCAGATGATCGAACCGTCGTCGCCGCCGCCGAGAAGGCGGCCCATGAGATCGTGGAAGCTGAAATCGGATTGAACCGACGTGACCGTGCCGTAATCCGGCCCTTGTTTTTGCATCGCCGTCATCATGATGTCGCGCCACGCCGGGGCGGGGACAAGACCGCCCGTGACGCGTTTCATCGGTGAATTGTCGTCGTTGCCGAACCACACGGCGGCAGAATAGCGGTTGGTAAAGCCGATAAACCACGCGTCGCGGAAATCCTGGCTGGTTCCGGTTTTGCCGGCGGCGAGATAAGGAATGCGGGCGGATTGACCCGTGCCGTTTTCAACGACGGACTGCATCATCGTCGAAATGTCATACACATATTTACGCGCGACGACCTGACGCGCGGTGTGCTGTTTGGGGCGTTCGTAATAAACATTTCCATCCGTATCGGACACTTTCACGATCGAGAAGGGCTCGACCGCAAGGCCGCCGCGCCCCATCGTGGCATAGGCGGTCGCCATCTGGATCATCGGCACGCCGTTGGAGCCGAGCGCGAGCGACAGGTTCGGTTCGAGGTCGGCGGTAATGCCGAGGCGGCGGGCCATCGCGATGACACTGGCCGGCCCGACTTCGCGCATCAGGTTGACGGCCACGGTGTTGAGCGAACGCGTCAGCGCTTCGATGATCGTGACCTCGCCGTAATATTCATTGCCGTAATTTTGCGGGCGATAGGTGCCGGTGGTGATCGGTTCGTCGATGATCGTGTCGTTCATGTCGATGCCCTGTTCGAGGGCGGTCAGGTAGACGATCGGTTTAAACGACGAGCCGGGCGAGCGCAGGGAATTGGTAACGCGGTTATATTCGCTTTGCAGGTAGTCGCGCCCGCCGACCATGGCGACGATCGCGCCGTCGAGACGCAGCACTATGGCCGCGCCCTGGGAAATATTGCGCTCCGCGCCCCAGCGGAGCAGGCCCTTGGTGATGGCGGCTTCGGACTGTTTCTGGATATCGGCGTCGAGCGTGGTTTCGACGATGATGTCCTTGTCCACGGGGCCGATCAGGTCTTCGAGCTGGCCGACCACGTAATCGGTGAAGTAACGGATGGTCTCACCGCTCGACGGTTTGCGGCGCGGGGAGGGCGGCATCGCGTTGATCTGCTTGATCTGGCTTTCTTCGATAAAGCCCGCATCGACCATCGCATTCAGCACGACCTGGGTGCGTTCGGCGGCGAGATCGGGATTGGAGGACGGGGAATAACGCGACGGCGCTTTCAAAAGGCCCGCCAGCGTGGCGGCTTCGCGGACGCTGAGTTCCTTGGCGCTTTTGTTGAAATAGACTTTCGCGGCGGCGTCGATCCCATAAGCGCCGGAACCCATGTAAACGCGGTTCAGGTAGGCGCTGAGAATTTCGTCCTTGGACAGTTTGCGTTCCAGCCAGACGGCCAGCATGGCTTCCTGAATTTTACGCTTGAGCGTGCGGTCGCGGCTGAGGAACAAATTCTTCGCGAGCTGTTGGGTAATGGTCGAGCCGCCCTGAACGTAACCGCCGCGCAGGATGTTGACGGCAAAAGCGCGCGCGATACCGATCGGGTCCACGCCCCAGTGCGAATAAAAACGGCGGTCTTCCGTCGCAAGAACGGCGTAGACGACGTGTTGCGGCAATTCTTCGACGGTGACGCTGGCGCCTTTGATGTCGCCGAAACGGTCAAGAATTTCGCCTTCGCTGGATTTTATGATGATGGTCGGGCGGCGTTCGAAAACCATCGCCTCGGTAATGTCGGGCAGCTCGCTGGCGTACCAGGCGAAAATGCCGCCGATCATGATCGCCAGCCACAGGCAGGTGACAAGACCCCATCGCACGACATTCCGGGCCATGTCACCCAGTTCCGGGGACCACGACGACGCGGCGCGGCGGGAAGACCGGGCGGATTTTTTCTTGGTGGTTTTCTTTTTTGCCACGCGAGGGCACCTTTTCTTCTAACGCCATGATTTTACGGGCAATCATGGTCCGAATATGGCTCGTATAAGGCTTTGGCGGGGTAAAGTCCAGAAATCTTAGGTGCAATCCAGCCAGTAGCGCCGCTGGGCGGGGAAGGTTTCGGTGGCGGGCGTCTCGTCCTCGAACACGCCGCCGCAGGATTCGATGATCCGCAGGGCGGGCGCATTGTCCGGCGCGACCGTCAAAAGGGCCTTTTCCACGCCGATATAGTTAATGATCGGCATGGCCTTTTGCAGGATTTTCAGGCCGAAACCCTTGCGCCGCATGGACGGGCGTATGGTGAAATGGACATGGCCGCCCCATTTTTCGAGGTGCCAGTTGAGGCGGTGGCGAATATCGATGGTGCCCAGATATTCGTCATCCTTGATCAGCCAGACGATGGTTTCGGGGACCGGCTCGACCCAGTCCTGATACGGCTGGTGCGGGCGGCCTTTTTCCTCGCGCAGGCGGCGGATGAAAACGTCGAAATCAGCCTCCAGCGCGCCGATATCCATAAAGGTATAACGGCCCTCGGCATGGTATTCGGCCAGCGCGCGAAGGAAGCTGTCCTTGAATTCAGGGGCGGGTCTGACGAGTTTGGAAGCGCTCATGGGGAGTACATATATTAGACAAGGAAGAGCGTGGCCAGCCCCAGAAAGGCAAAAAAGCCGACAATGTCGGTAATCGTCGTCAGGAAAATGGAGGAGGAGATGGCCGGGTCCTGCCCAAGTTTGTTGAGAATGATCGGCACGCCCGCCCCGAACAGGCCGGCAGTAAACAGATTGACGATCATCGCCATGCCGATCACAAGCCCGAGCGGAATATTGTGGAACCACAGCGCGGCGATAGTGCCGACCAGCACCGCGAAGAAGCCGCCATTGATAAGGCCGACGAGCGCTTCTTTCATCACGGCGCGCCGCGCGTTGGTGTCGGAAAGTTCGCGCGTGGCGAGCGCGCGCACGGCAACGGCCAGCGACTTCGTTCCGGCATTGCTGTTTATGCCCTCCACGATCGTCATGAGGATGGCGAGCGCCACGACTTTTTCAATCGTCGCATCGAACAGCGACACGACCCCCGCAGCCATGAACGCGGTAAACAGATTGACGAGCAGCCAGCGCGAGCGCGACAGGCTGCTTTGCAGCACGGCGCGGTAAAGATCGCCGTCTTCAACCCCGGCGAGTTTGAGGATGTCTTCCTGCGCTTCTTCGTCGATAACGTCGATAATGTCGTCGATGGTGATCACGCCGATCAGCCGTTCGTCGGCATCGACGACGGGCGCGGAGCCGAGGCCTTCGCGGCGGAAAATGCGCGCCACGTCTTCCTGGTCCATGTCGGCGGGAATAAGGTGGGTGTCCTCGAGCATCAGGCTTTCGATTTTTTCGGCCCGTTTCGCGCGCACCAGACGGTTGAGCGGAATTTCGCCCGTCACGTGATAGGACGGGTCGATCACGATCAGGTCGTAGAATTCATCGGGAAGATCGTCGGCGGCGGCGCGCAGGTAATCGATGGTTTTGCCGACCGTCCAGAATTGCGGGATGGCGACATATTCACGCTGCATCAGACGGCCGGCGGAATCTTCGGGGAAATTCAGACCCTGTTCGATCACCACCCGGTCGCGCGCGGAAAGCTTGCGGATGATTTCCTTTTGGAAATCTTCGTCGAGATTGACGATCAGGTAAAACGCGTCGTCTGAATCCAGTTCGGAAAGAATATTGGCCACGCGGGCGGCGGACATGCCGGAGAGCGTTTCTTTCAGGATCTCAGGCTCGAGGTCGGCGAACACATCCGGGCGGATGAGCATGCCGAATTTTTCGATCAGGTTGCTGCGGTCTTCCTTGTCGATTTTCTGCAGAAGATCGACCGTGTCGGCGTCCGAAAGCTCGGCGAGATGTTCCTGGATATCGGCGGCGCGTTCTTCGTAGAGATCGTCGAGGATCAGGGCGATGCGTTCGTCGCGAAGCCCGACGAGGTCGTTATCCTCATCGTCATCATTGATGACTGCGGGTTTTGACGCCCCTTCCTGATCGTGAAGGGGGGGCAGTTGATCGCTCATGCGCCCTCCGAAAAACCGGCGGCGGGAGCCGCCGGCGCTGATTAGGCCGACTGTTTTTCCGCGACCTGCGCCTCGACCGAGGCGATGGCGGACACGTTGAATATACCACGGGACGAAACGGAAGGCGTCAAAATATGCGCCGGTTTCGCCACGCCGAGAAGCAACGGCCCCACGGGAATCCCTTCGGCCAGGATTTTAAGCATGTTGAAGGAAATATTGGCGGCCTCCATGTTGGGCATGATGAGGAGGTTGGCCTGTCCCTTCAGGGTCGAGTTCGGCATGACGAGGTTGCGCACGCCCACGGACAGGGCCGTGTCGGCATGCATTTCGCCGTCGATTTCAAGATCCGGCGCGCGTTGTTTCAGATCCATCGTCGCGGCGCGCATCTTGAACGCGCTTTCATCCTCGATGGTGCCGAAGTCCGAATGCGAGAGCATGGCCACGCGCGGAATAATCCCGAAACGGCGGACCGTTTCGGCGGCCAGCATCGTGGTCTCGGAAATCTGCGCGATCGTCGGGTCGCGCGTCACGTGCGTGTCGCAGACGAAGAACGTGCCCTTGTTCGGCAGGATCAGGACGCGCATCGCGGCGGCGGTTTCAACGCCGGGCTTGAGGCCGATAATGTCGA
>CAYPCP010000032.1:0-749 GCA_964409255.1 uncultured Pseudobdellovibrionaceae bacterium | reverse complement strand
CAGATGCTGGCGGTAGGAACCGACGCAGCCGCAGACGAGGGCGTCGGCTTCGTTCTTCTGCACCATCAGCGAACCGATGACCGTCGTATCCGTGCGCACAACGGTTTTTGCCATCGCCGGCGTTACGCCGCGGCGTGCCATGATGTCGGCATAGGTTTCCCAGTAATCGCGGTAACGGCGGTCGTCCTGCGGATCGACGAGTTCGAAATCCTTGTCCATCTTCATGCGCAGGCGCAGACGTTTGACGCGCGTGGCGATAACCTCGCGGCGACCGATGACGACCGGCTTGACGAGGCTTTCGTCGAGCGCCATCTGCACCGCGCGCAGGACATGTTCTTCCTCGCCCTCGCAATACACGACGCGGCGCGGATCGGATTTCGCCTGACTGAAGACGGGGCGCATGACCATCGTCGAGCGCGCGTTGAATTGTTCGAGCTTTTCCCGGTATGCGTTCATATCCTTGATCGGGCGCGTGGCAACGCCGGTTTCCATCGCGGCCTGCGCGACGGCAATCGGCAGTTCAACGATCAAACGCGGATCGAAGGGTTTCGGAATCAGATATTCAGGGCCGAATTCCAGCGTCTGGCCTTCATATACGGCGGCGACTTCGTCGGTGGCTTCGCGGCGGGCGAGGGCGGCAATCGCCTTCACGCACGCGACTTTCATCGGTTCGTTGATCGCCGTCGCACCAACGTCGAGCGCGCCGCGGAACAGGAACGGGAAACACAGGACGTTGTTCACCTGGTTCG
>CAYPCP010000031.1:0-17362 GCA_964409255.1 uncultured Pseudobdellovibrionaceae bacterium | reverse complement strand
GAGACAGTTCGGTCCCTATCTGCCGTGGGTGTTGGAGTCTTGAGAGGATCTGTCCCTAGTACGAGAGGACCGGGATGGACGCACCTCTGGTGCACCTGTTGTCACGCCAGTGGCACCGCAGGGTAGCTATGTGCGGAATGGATAACTGCTGAAAGCATCTAAGCAGGAAGCCAGCCTCAAAACGAGGACTCCCTATCAGAGCCGTTATAGACCATGACGTTGATAGGACAGATGTGGAAGCGCGGTAACGCGTGAAGCTAACTGTTACTAATTGCTCGATCGGCTTGAAATTAAATCACAACCAGACTTTGTCTGGATATGAAAGCGCGCAGTTCGAAGGCTGTCGTGAATTTTAAAGCTTAAGAAGATATGTTGTTTGCCTTATAGGGCGGATTTGAATGACTTGGTGGTTTTCGCGCATGTGCAACACACCATCCCATTCCGAACTGGACCGTGAAAAACTGCAGCGCCGATGGTACTCCGTCTTAAGACGCGGGAGAGTAGGTCACTGCCAAGTCTTTCAAGTCCGCTCTATGCCTCATACCTATTCATGATGTCAAAGAATGTCCAAGCCCCTGTCCCCCGCAGGGGCTTTCGCTTTTTTCGGCCTTAAGCTTTTGCGCCGCATCACATTTTTGCCGTTAGCCCCTCCTTTTTTCTTTGACATAAAATAAGCAAATCCTTATTCTCGCCCCATCCCGGTTTTAGGTGGCCCCTATAGGGTTGGTTAAAACCACAACAACAAGAACTGGAGTAAAAATAATGGCAAATGGTATCTCTCTTGATACGTCTGATATGAGCGGCTTTGCGCCCGGCATGACCGAGCGGGAAGTCAATCAACGCATCAGAGATCTTATGGCAGCGGCCGCGGAACCGGCCCCGGCCGCAGCGCCGGCCGAAACGCTTGTACGTGGCGTTGATTACGACACGGAGTCAAGCTCGATGCGTCTGTCGCCGAAAGCGCAGGCGGTTCTCGGCTTTAACCGCTAAGCCTTAAATATTGCATTCATGCGGGGCTGAAATTCCGCATGAATGCCCTAAATGACTGGTAGAATGATCCTTCAGGGAGTCAGTCATGTTCACAGACAATCAGCAGCAGCAACGATTTGAACGGCCCGTCGGCGAACATATGGTGTTCGCCAATTATCGCATCGACGGCGAAACATTGTTTATCAATTACGTCGAAGCGCCGCCGGAACTGCGCGGTAGTGGCGAGGCCGGAAATTTAATGGCCGATATTGTCGCCCATGCGCGGGCCAAAGGCTTTAAGCTTTACCCGATCTGCGGTTACGCGGCGGCCTGGTTGCGGCGCCACCCGGACACGGCCGACGTGCAGGCATAAAGGAGATGAAATCCTTTCTAACCTGTTGACCTTCCTTCCCCAATTCCCCTATATTTTCCCATAACAAAAAACTAGGGGTCAGTATGAGTTCTTCGTCGTTTAGCGCCGCCGCGTTGCCGGTCGGTGAGGTTATGAGTGAATATAGCCGTCTTTATCCGCGCGCCCGCGCGGGCCGGCTGGAGGGTGAGGATGCTTCGTTATTCGCCGCCCTGACGGATTCTTTGAGAAAAACGCTGACGCTTGACGTCATCACGCCGGAAGAAGCCAATACCGATATGCATGAGCAGCTGGTGGGGCAGGATAAAGTGCACGATTTCGGCGCACGCACGATCAATGAACTGAAAACCTATCGTCTCGGTCCTTTCGATTGCAACAAGTCGGCGCTCGCTCTGGTCAATCCACATGGTGAAAATGGCGGGCGCGATATTCTCGCGGCGATCTACATCTATTGGCAGAATGACGGGGGCGGGCCGATTGAAGATCCCCGGCATCTGCGCGGCAATGTCGCCGAAATCCTGCGCCAAAAAATTTTCCCGGAAACGAACGATGGGCCGCAGGCGGCAATTTTCTATTCCATTTCCGCTTTCAGCGGTTTGAAAGGCGCGGGAGAGATGCTCATTTCGCGCATGCATGAATTTCTTACCGAAACGATGAAGCCGGAACTGGTGTTCTCGACATTGTCGCCGCTGCGCAATCTGGGCGAATGGCTCGCCGATATGAACGGCAAGGATCATGCGCTGACCAATGCGCGCCAGACCGAAGTCACGCTGCGTACCGCGGCGCTTGAATTCCTGTTGAACAACCGGGACAGCGTACAGTCGTTTCATATGGGTAACGGTGCGCGCATCGGCGATATCAACCTCAACGCCAATAGCGCCGGCAGCAAGGACGATGTGCTCGGCCACAACGTCATGGTCAATTACCTTTATTCCCGTGATGCCGGAGAAGTCGCCGCCAATCGCGATATGTACAAACGCGCCGTCGCGATGCAGCGGGAAGGCAAGGTAAGCGAAGCGCGCAGCGTCCTGTTCGGCATGATGTCCCCGCATCTTCAGGATGAGACGGTCAATGCCGGGCGCATGCCGCGACCGGGTCCGGGGCTGTCCGGCCTGGCGC
Organism: uncultured Pseudobdellovibrionaceae bacterium; assembly: GCA_964409255.1. Lineage (GTDB taxonomy): Bacteria > Pseudomonadota > Alphaproteobacteria > Micavibrionales > Micavibrionaceae > CAYPCP01. Next base: position 14,904 of record CAYPCP010000031.1, on the reverse strand, counting down.
CGCGATAGGGGTTTTCCCTCCAAAAACAGCCGTCCGCGAACCTCTGGCCCCTTGCGTGCGCTGGCGTTCTATGTGACTCTTACGACAGACGATTTCTGCCGTAGGAGACCCGCCATGATCCGTCCCGTCCTTTTTGCCCTGCTGACCCTGATCGCTTTCATTCCCGCCGCTTCCGCAAAGGGTATCGAAGTCGGCAAGGCCATCCCGTCCATCACGGCAAAGGATCAGCACGGCAAGGAGCAAAGCTTCGACAGCCTCAAAGGCGCCAAGGGGCTGACACTGGTTTTTGTCCGCTCGGTCGAATGGTGCCCGTTCTGCCAGCGTCAGGTGATGGACCTGTCCGAAAATGCCGCGAAGTTCAAGGACGCAGGATATCCGGTCGCGATCGTCAGCTATGACTCCGCCGACAAGCTCGCGCAGTTCGAAGCGAAATTCAAAACCAAAGTGACGATGCTGTCCGACCCGCGTTCGGAAATCATAAAATCATTCGGCATCTTTAACGACAATTACGCCAAAGGCACGATGGCCTACGGTACGCCGTTCCCGGGCGTTTATGTGGTAAGTGCCGACAAAACGGTTAAGGCAAAATTCTTCAAGGAAGGCGTGCAGGACCGCCCGACGGTGGCTGAGCTGCTGGCCAGCATGAAAGAACCGGAACCGATGGACCCGGCGATTGAATTCCCGCAGGAAGAACCTGCCCCCGTCGCCGAACCGATTATGCCTGAGGCGACCGCGCCGGTTGCGCCTGCGGCCGATCCGGCCCTGTCGATTGAAAACGCTCCCGTCGAAACGCCGGCTGCCGCCGTGCCGCCGGCCGCACTGCCGGAAACCGCCGCGCCTGTCATCGACAGCGCGCCTGCGACCACCGATGCCGCGCCATCGCCGACGGAGCCGGAGCCGATGGAATTCGTTCCGCCGTCGGAAGAAATGCATGAGGACGAAACTTCGTCCGAAGCCGCGCCGTCAGGTCTCTAATTCTACGCGATTATTATCGGGGCGTTGTGATCGTCTGCACATAGGCAGGGGCCTTGTCGAACGCATCCTGGTTTTTCACAAGATATGCCCACGCGCGCAGCGACGGCGGCAGGTACTCATACTTTTTCTCGGTGGTGTACAGCATGATGGCGTTATCACCCCATAAGGCGGCATGCACGTCGCCGGCATACAGGCACACATTCAGATACGCGCGGCGTGTGTTGCCCGCTGCATTGGCGTTGCCCTGCAGGACAAGACAGTCTTTCTCAAACCCGATCGCGTCGTGCACGAAGAGATTGTTGATCAAACGCTCTTTATCCGCACCCAGCATCGCGTCGAGTTTTGCGCTCACTTCCGGATCATTAAGCACCGTCTCATAATCATACGTACCGATTTTGGGCGCGAGGTGTTCCCACTTGCCCTTTTTCCAGTCCGTATCGTTCCCGCTGCCCTGCGCATACGCGGCGGAAGCGGCAAGGCTCAGCGCGGCAAAAGCGCCAAGCAGGATCAGGGAAAACGGGCGGGGGGTGGGCATGGGCATCCTCTTTTGTTCGAAGTCGTTGATATAATACCACAATTAGGCCGTTTTGAGGGGTTGATTTTTAAAACCGAAGAGCGTATACCTCAGGCTCCTTAATGCCTTGGAATATAAGGCTTCCAGACTATCTTCCCGATATCTGGTACTTCGGTGACGCGGGGTGGAGCAGCCCGGTAGCTCGTCAGGCTCATAACCTGAAGGTCGTCAGTTCAAATCTGGCCCCCGCAACCAACGATTTCAATTAGTTAGACCTTCCTCTTTAGCCTTGCCTTACCCCTGTAAGATACTTCTGTAAGATATTCGGGGCCCGATTTCATCGGGTTGTGTGCCGCCAAAGCCTCGACGGCTGTCTTCCGCAGCGGGTCTGCGGCCTTCAGGTATCGGTCGGTTGTTGTGATACTTTCGTGCCCTGCCAACTCTTTGACTGTGCGGATATCAGCGCCGGCCGCAAGCGTGTTGCTACAGAAAGCGGCGCGCGTGTCGTGCCAGCGATATTGTGCGCCAGCTGTTCGGCGGATGGTATCCCACCCTGAGTTTGCAAGATGTTTTACCGGTCGCGGAATGCCGGTGCCGCGCGCGCGATAGAGGATAAGGGGGACGTCATGCCGCTCGTGGATTCCGTACCGATTGGCATACTCCTCCCTAAGAGCGGAATTTTCCTCCAAAAGCCTCCAGAGTAAATCACCGCGCCTGCGGCAATCCATTATTGCTTGGTGCGCAATATCATTAACCTCAACAAAGCGCGCCGTATTCGTTTTCGTCTGATCCGGGGTTAGTAATATCTTTCTTTCCACCTCCATATACTGGCCGTCCCGGACCTTTGCGCATTCCTTTTCCCGCATGCCGGTATTGATGCATAGGATATATCCCAGACGAAGATGTGCATGAATGCCCTGTTCTGCGGCATCAAGAAGTTTTGTCGAGACGTTGTGGGGGATTGGGGTTGGGGTGCGCTTCGGCACTTGAAGATATTCAATTTCAGGCGCCGGCGGGATAAGATGCCGGATGGCTTTATTGGCGGGAGCTGCTCTGAAGGCCTTAAAGGCGCGCTCTATTGTTTGAAGGTAGGCGTTGATGGTTTTGTGCGACCGAAGCTGCGCTCCCGTTTTATAGCTTCTTTTCCCATCCCTGTATCCGCAGAAAACCTTAGTCTTCTGCATCTTCGACCACGCAGTATATTCAGCGATGCGCGTTTCGTCGATATCCTTCATGTCCGTTGATGAACCGAACCAGCCAAGTAATTCCTTCGAGTAGGTCTGGATGTTTTTAAAATCGGCGCGGTCCTGTAATTGTTTGAGATAAAAGGCTATGGGTTCAGCAAACGCAAACCCGGCCGGCGGCGGAGGTGCTATATCGGCTTTTGATTGGCCGTCTTTGATTTTACCACGAATGATGTCTTCCAGCGTCTTTGCTTCGCGTTTGTTTTTTGCCTTACTGCCATCGACATGTATGCAATAACCCTGATAGCGCACCCCATCAGAAAAAAACCTGTAGGACCATTGATCCCGGTGTTTGTTATAAAAAACACTCATCGTTTACTGTAATAGAGACTCAATGTCTTTCATTGCCTGGCGGTATCGCGGGCCCGTGGATCGGGTACGTTCGCGCTGGTGCGGCAGGCTATCAAATGTGTTGCTTGTATTCTGTCTATACTGGCGAAGCGAGCTTTCGTAAACCCTCAATTTTTTTCCTCGCCCGTATGTTTCCAATTCTCGCGCCCGAATCATCCGATAAATCGTTGTATAACTGTAGTTTAGAAATGCCGCAGCCTCGTGAATGGTCAGGCCTCGATCGTCGATCGAAGCCGGTCTAAGCGGTGGTTGCTGCGGGGAATTGTCGTTCACGTCGATTTTTTCTCAGCGTTCCCGATCAGGCCGCGCTGGGCGAGGTCTTCAACCGCCTGATTGTACCCTTCAACAAACTTCCATTCCGTTTCAGGTGAACCAGACTTAGGGTCGCCCATCTTTAGATCATCCACATCGACCTGCCGGGGCGCGAGGGCGTCCAATCTGATTTCGGCTGCTTTCAATATACGCTTTAGAGCATAGTAGCGTTGATCCGATGTACCACCCCCAGGAACATCAATTATCATGGCTTCCTTAATTAGTTTTTGCAGGAATTCTTCTTGTGCCCACCCAATTACAATTTCTTTGTCTGTGCTCATTCTAAACTCTCCCTTGATGCTCTTTTACAAGGGCGTGCGCTCTATCCCACATTTCCACGCTGCCATCATCCCAGTTTACAGCCGGGACGCGCTTGTATCTCTCCATGAATTCGATCAGCAAAGGAAGGGCATCCCCCGTATTCGCGGCGGGGCTGGTTAGGGCGGCTCGGATTGTTTCAAGGTGGACTTTTATAAAGTCAAGAGTTTCCATTTCGCTTTCAGTCAATGGTGTCAAATCTGGGTATTCGGGGAAGTTAATTATTTTTTCCAGCGCGGCAAGCGCGGCTTTGTTGGCGTCTGTCATTGTATGGTTTTCCTTTTCATCATAATTTGACGCGCGACTCGCTGTATTTCCTGCCGCTGTTCGTTTGTGTAAATTGTCCCTTCTGGAACTTGGCTGCAGACAAATTTTTCAGCTGCTCTCACATCTTCTAATGATGGAAATTCAAATGGCGGAAGTACTTTGACCATCATCCCTCGCTCTTCTCCGCCAGTAAAGCGGCGGATGATATGCGCTCATACTCAGGGCGCATTTTTGCGGTTATTTCATCGTTGTAAAAATTCCCGTACATAGAGTTTTCCCGCTTCCACTTTGTCCCAGTCAGCGCTGTAATAATTTCTTCAACTTCGTGCCAGTATTTTATGTGGCGAACGTGCAGGAAGTTGTCCGAGAACCGCGTGCCGCGTCGAAGCCAGCAAAACCATTCCCCGTCCATAGCGCCGCCTGCGATCTCTACTGAAAGGTCTTCGTGACAGGCCCGCGTATTGGGTGCGCCCCATCCAAGTGTAAGCGACCAGTGTTTTTCGGGTTGCCGTTCTTCCTGTGACCATTTAAAGCCCATGCCGCCAAGCAATTCATCGGTAAGCGGCACCTTATCGCGGTCGATCACGATGCCTGCGCGGGTGTTATACCCGGCAATCATTTCATCACGTGGTTGCGGTGCCCAATTTGAAAAGCAGCCAAAATTTTTGCATTCAATAATTCCCACATCACAATCATCTAAATCTGATGCGTAACTAAATTCAGCGTTGCCTCCACAGAACGGGCAAGGTAACAGCGCATCCTCGCGTGTCGGTCTATCGGTCGGGGTCATTACATCCATTCCTCTTTTGTAAGCATGCCTTTAAATTGCGGGCGCGGGTCGTCAATCAGGCCCATTTGCTCCGGTGTCTTTTTCTCGAACGGGGCCAGCCAAACACCAGTCAGGCACTCCGAGCATTGCGGCTTTTCAGGCTTCATCCAGAACGATCCGCCGCATGCGGTATTATCGACGTATCCGCAACTTGAGCATTTAAACAACGGCATCTACGCCCCCTTCTTTTCGATGATGGCGGTGAGGATGATCGTGACCTTGAGGACATGATCCAGAGAAGAAATACGATTGCAAATTCGCCTGAGCGATCAATTCAAAACGATCAAGAACAATGGGAAAGGGATGCTACCCGTACGGGATGACCCCTTGCGGGAGTCCTTCGGGGTTGTCTACGGCGCGGCGATGCAGATCCTCCCAGGGTGGCGCCTCGCCTTTCTGTTCGTAAGGCAGGCCGATGACCTCGTTCATAAAGGTCTGCTCGGCGCGTGGCTCTCCCAGAGAGCGAAAATATTCCTCAGCTATATAGGCCCAGTCCTGCAGGGGACTGTAGGCTGGCGGCCGTACTGGAAGGCAAACCAATCGCGGACTTTTTGATGAATGGCTTTATGGTCGGGATGAGCACTGTTCTGATATGTAGAAGAGCCGATTAATCTGCCGATTTCATTCTCATTCGCTGTCATTAAGTCCTTCATGGAGCCTGGCTAATAAAAAAAGCGGATCGAAGGCCGATCCGCTGGAAATTGAAATGGAAAAGGCCACGGTGCTGGACGCATCTGTGGCCTTTATGAGGACTATATTCCTATATTGTGAGCTAAATAGTCAAGGTTTTATTTTGCGCTAGAATTAGCATAATCCATTGGAACTACTAGGATTGGAGAAAGCCGAGTCACGCGCCCGCCAAACGCCGCCATTTCCTCTCCAGATAGCCGTTTTTCTCCAAACAGCGAAGACGTAATGCTAAAACGCCCCTCAGGTTTTAAAGGGTGGAATATCAATGGAATGACGATTTTTCGCCGTTAACCGGTTTGAATTGCGTGCGGTGGGTGAGGTGGAGGGGAAATTGGTAGAAGCTTGGTTTCGGTATTTCTCGGTTGCGGATGTTATCTTGCTGAAAGTATTGTTGAATAAATAATGAAAAGTTTGATTTTATGAACCTTCCGTCCTCAATCCCCATCAGCAATTTTCTCCGGTACTGGCGGAGCGCTCTTGCTGATGAAGATCTTATGGCGTTGTCTGCCAAGGACAGTCCGGTTCGCATGGCGGCAGACACGGCGCGGGCGGGCGTTGTGGATCAAGGATCTGTTCAGAAAATTCAGGAAAAGTGGAAAAATCATAAAGCGAAGACGTCCCCCTCGCGGAAATCCACAAATCTTCCCGAAGATGATACCGAATCCATACCCGTCATTCTTTACATGAAAGGGCTGGGGCCTGAATACCAGCATGGGAAAGCTTCAGGTGATAAAACACCGAATTCCATTCATTACACGCTTTATGTGCCAGCTCTTTTATCGGTTGATGGAAGGATTTCACCCAGGGATGATTCATTGCCCTGGATCGGTCGTAACTATTTATTCCCCAGGCTACCCACCGACAGGGATGATGAGAGCGTTCCGCTTATCGGAGAGGTTGAAGCGTTCGATAAATGGTTGAGTGAAAAACCGCTGGAAGCCACAACATGGAATGACCTGATGGTGTGGTGCGATAGCTTGTGGGATCGGGTGACAAGCAATCGTGTTCCAGATGGTTTTGCGGCCTTGCCAGACATATGCATGGATATTGAGGAATCCGATAAAGGCACAGGAAAGGAAATTCTTCAGCTTTATGATGCGCTTCTTGCCGAAGAAAAAGTGCCCGCGCTTTTTGAGCGTCTTTGTCATGGAAAAAATAATCCTTTGATTGTGAGCGAAGCATTGCGGCGGCAGCAAATATCCATGCCACGCGGCACCATGAGTTCCTTGTATGGTTTGGCGAGCAGCCAGGCGGATGCTGTAGCCGCGTTTACGAGGATGGCGAAAGGCGATCTTCTCGCGGTCAATGGCCCGTCGGGCACAGGGAAGACAACGCTTTTGCAAAGCATCATCGCTTCTGAGGTTGTAGTACGAGCTCTGGAAGGTGGAGAACCATCCGTTATCGTTGGCGTGTCCACGAACAACCAGGCCGTCACCAATATCAATCGCAGTTTGAATGACATGTTCGACGGCAATTCTGCGGTGGGAGCGTTTCCATGGGCGCGCCGCTGGATTCCGGATGCGCAAACATATGGCCTCTATCTACCTGCGGATTCAAAAGCCAAAGAGGCTCAAGAAGATGGTTGGGCCATCGCTAGGAAAGAGTGGGTCAGGGGTGAAAAGAAACCGCAGTGGACGGGGTTTCCTGAAAAGGAAAGAGATTCGCATTATTTGATACAAGCGCAATCAATGTGGCTTGCGGGTTATCGTGATACATATGCTGCTTCTATTGAGACGATTGAGGAGGGGCTGGATACGCTGCGGCATGATCTTGATCGTATTGTCAAAAATATTCAGGGCATGCAGCAGATCATTGAACGCTTCGACAAAATCGATCAATGGTGGCGCGATACCGCTGGTGATATGCAACCTGCAATTTTTGTTGATAATGAAAGAGCCGCTGTCCAGGCAACTCAGAAGAATCTCGATGAGTGCAATAATTATGCGCGTAAGCTTATCGCCGTTCGGGGAAAAGTTGCAGGAGCTTTGGTGCCGCGTGGATTTGGTGAATGGCTGGCGAAAATTATCCCTGTTTTCCATGGCCTGGCCACGCATGGCCAGATCGAGCGTTTATGCGGACTGGCTTCCTCTGATGATCTGGTTGGGAAACTGTTTGAAGAGCAGGCCTATAACAATAGGGATCCGCATGACTGGATCGTACGTACGAAACAGCTTTTACAGCAGGCAAAGAAAGATAAAGGAGATGCAGAGAACGCCGTTGCATTAAGTAGAAAGAGTTATGAGGTTCTGGAAGAACGATTGAAGGAACGAAGCGATTGTCTGGTCGCTTTGCAAGACTGTTATAAGACACTTCTGGCACAGGCATCTGCCGATTTTCACGTCAGCGTTGCTGGATATGAATCTGTGCCAGAGATTGCGAAGGTGGCGGATTTCGATCGTGTTCTTGATGTCACTTTCCGGCATAAAGCCTTTCAAATCGCCATGCGTTACTGGGAGGGGCGCTGGATTCTGGAAGCCAGAAAGCTGCAAGAGGCTCCGGCCACTGACAAAATTCATGGATTGGGCTGTGAAGGCATGGAAGCGCGTTTCCGCCGCTGGTGCATGCTGACACCCTGCCTGGTGAGCACGCTGCACAGCCTGCCGAAACATTTTCAGTTCTGGGGGAGTAATGCCGCCAATTATATGCTGGAATTTATCGATCTGCTGATTATGGATGAATCCGGCCAGGTTAGCCCCCATGTCGGCGCGGCATCATTTGCTCTGGCAAGTCGTGCCGTTGTGGTGGGTGATATTTACCAGATCGAACCCGTGACAAAGATTTCACGTGGCGCGGACTATGGCAACGCTCGGCAATACGGCTTGGAAAGACTGTGGCATGATGGTGAACCGGTAAGTCCGCATCTCGTCAGTGAGCCAAGAGATCGCACACCCAGTGGGAGTATCATGAGGCTGGCTCAAGCCGCAACTTCCGCTGTGTCGCCAGGAACGGAGCAGGAGCCGGGAATTTTCCTGAGCGAGCACAGGCGTTGCCGTTCCGAGATCGTCGCCTATTGTAACGAATTGATTTATGAAGGACGGCTGGAGCCGTTGCGGCAGATGAAGCCTGGCGAAGATCCTCCTTTGCCTCCCATGGCCTGGGCTCATGTTCGCGGCGATGCCAGAAAACGTGGCGGCAGCTACGTTAATGCGGATGAGGTTCGCGCTATCGTCGGCTGGATCTCTGAGAACGCTGCGAAATGGAAGGCGCGCTACAAGGGTGCCGGATTGGAAGATATCGTCGCCATCGTCACCCCGTTCCGCATGCAGGCGCAGGAGATAGAAGCGGCGCTGGCTAGGGCGGGACTGCGATCTGGTATCACAGTCGGCACGGTGCATCGCCTGCAAGGTGCGCAAAAACCGATTATTATCTTCTCGCCGGTCTATAACGCCGATACGGCGAAAGGTTTGTTCTTTGACCGCAAGCCCAACATGTTGAATGTCGCCGTTTCACGGGCGCAGGATACTTTCGTTGTCATTGGCGATATGCGACTCTTCCGTCGCGGGGACAATGCGCCGTCTTCTCTCCTCGGCAAGATATTGCTTGCGGATGCGAGTAACGAGCTTTCTGATGTCGGCGGCAATTATCATTTCCCGCAGGAATTATTGGTGCAGGCGGCACGCATTTCAACGCTCGAAGGCCATCGTCAGGTGTTGCGTAGTGCTTTGGCCAATATAAAATCGGGCGAAACAGTAATCATTGCTTCACCCTGGATTACAATGAAAGCCATCGAGGCTGATGGAATCTCTGCTCTTGTTTCTACCGCTGTAAAGGAACGTGGTGCCAATGTGCAGATAATTGTGGACGGTGAACTTTCTCTTCGCGATCCGGGTCATCGTGCGGCAGATGCCATTGAAGAAATGAAAAAGGCGGGGGCGAAAATTTTCCCTGTCACCAATATGCACAACAAGACCTTGATCATCGGAAATGCCGAAATTATTGAAGGATCTTTCAACTGGCTGTCGGCAAACAGGTTGGAAAATGATCTTTATGTCCGACATGATACGTCTTGGCGCATTTCCGGACACGCGGCGCCTGAAGCTATAGAGGCTGCAAAACAAGAATTTAAAAAAATAAGCACAAAAATCAATCTTTGATCAAAATTCATGTGGGCCGAGTCTGCTGCGGACATAAATTCATTCATTCATGATAATACTCCACGAGAAGCTTCTGAGGATTTTATTAATAATGCTAAAGGGCGTGAATGGGGAATTGGCACGGGGCATGCCAATCCTATAACGGCGGATCAAGATCTAGTTTGTTCTTGAGTTGTTCTTTTGACTGCCCCATGATGGGCGAATGGAAGCGGCAGGTTTAAAGAATATTGCAGGGGGAAATGTGGCGGCGGAATCGCCTGCTTCGGTTCTCGACAGGGTGTTTGGTTACAGCAGCTTCCGGGGGCAGCAGGCGGAGATTATCGATCATGTGATCGACGGCGGCAGTTGCTGCGTGCTGATGCCGACGGGCAGCGGAAAATCCTTGTGTTATCAGATCCCGGCGCTGTGCCGGCGTGGCGTGGGGATTGTGGTGTCGCCGCTGATCGCACTGATGGACGATCAGGTCAATGCGCTGCGTGAACTGGGCGTACGGGCGGGGGCCATGCATTCCGGTATGGGCCGGGACGCGGTGCAGGCTGTGTATGAAACGTTGCGGGAAGACGGTCTGGATCTTTTATATGTCGCGCCGGAACGGCTGATGACGGAAGATTTTCTGGCGATGCTTCGCCATGTGCATATCGGGCTGTTCGCGATCGACGAAGCGCATTGCATTTCGCAATGGGGGCATGATTTCCGGCCGGAATACAGACAGCTTTTTATGTTGCGCGAACAGTTCCCGGAAGTGCCGTGCATTGCCGTCACGGCAACGGCGGATGCGCCGACACGCAAGGACATCGTGGAGAAATTGAATCTGCCGCGGCTGTTTGTGGCGGAATTCGACCGGCCCAATATTCATTATACCGTGAGCACAAAGAACAACGCGTCGCGCCAGCTTCTCGACTTTCTGAAAGGCCGGGCGGCGGATGAAAGCGGCATCGTTTATTGCCTCTCGCGCAGGAAGGTGGAGGAAACGGCCCAATTCCTGAACGATAACGGTTACAAGGCGCTGCCCTACCATGCGGGTATGGAGTCGGCCGCGCGCAGCCGCAATCAGGATAAATTTCTCAAAGAAGAAAGAACGATCATCGTCGCGACCATCGCGTTCGGCATGGGGATCAACAAGCCGGATGTGCGTTTTGTCGCCCATCTGGATATGCCGAAGAACATCGAGGCCTATTATCAGGAAACCGGCCGCGCGGGGCGCGACGGCCTGCCCGCGACGGCGTGGATGGTGTACGGGATGCAGGATGTCGTCCTGCAACGCCAGATGATCGAAAACAGCGATATGCCGGAAGAGCAGAAACGCGTCGTGCGCCACAAGCTCACCGCGCTATTGAGCTATTGCGAAACGGCGCAATGCCGGCGGCAGATATTGCTGGAATATTTCGGCGACGATAAGGGTGCTTGCGGAAACTGCGACGTCTGTCAGAATCCGCCGAAAACCTTCGACGGGACAACGGCGGCGCAAAAAGCCATATCCTGCGTTTACCGCACGGGGCAGCGTTTCGGTGCGCATTATGTGATCGATGTATTGCTCGGCAAGGATGATGAGCGAATCCAAAAATTCGGCCACGACAAGGTCAGTACGTTCGGGATCGGCACAGATTACGACAGGATCGCGTGGCAGGGAATTGTGCGCCAGCTGGTAAGCCAAAATCTGTTGTTTGCCGATATGGACAATCATAATGCGTTAAAAATCACCGACAGGGGCGCAGAGTTTCTGAAGAATAAGGGCACCATAAACTTACGCCTCGAAGAGAAACCCGCGCGCAGCGCGAAAGCGCGGTCTGTCAGTGATGCGTCGGTGGCTGAGGCGATGCTGACGACGGAGGCCGACAGGGAATTGCTCCGCCTTCTCAAAGCGCGGCGTACGGCGATCGCGCGGGAAAACAACCTGCCGCCTTATGTGGTCTTTCATGACAAGACGTTGATCGACATGGCGATGATTAAACCTGCCACGATCGATCAACTGGCGATGGTTCATGGCGTGGGACAATCTAAACTGGAAAAATATGGCGCGTTATTTTTGACGGCTATTAAAGAGGCGTCTGATTCCGCATCTTTTCCGTGTGCAAAAGAACAGCCATAATCGGCCTGCTGTTTTCCTATTTCATTTTTTTCAGCGTTTCGCCGCTTTGCTCGGCGATCTGCATGGAAATAAGCGGTGTGGTTTCCGGGACCACGGCCATGTGATCGCTCTGTTCAGCCAGCGGCACAGGCGCCCGGCGGAACACGCGGTATATGCCGAACACGGTGATGATCAAGAAAACGATCATCAGGAATGGATAAAAAACATCCGTGCCGAAATAATCCATCAGGAACGAGCATAACACGGGTCCGAAACAGGCGCCGATGCTGTTCGCCATCAAGAGCGAAGCGCTGGCCGCGATAATCTGCGAGGAGGTCAGATGGTCGTTGGTGTGTGCAAGGGCAAGGGCATAAATGGATAAGGCTGCGCCCCCCAGCAGAAGCATGGTCAATAAAAGCGCCGTGAAGCTGATATCTGCGGCAAAATAAGAAGCGACGCAGAGCAGGGCGGCGACAAAAGAAACGCCAATTAAAACGCGGCGGCGGTCGTATCTGTCGGAGAGCCAGCCAATCGGGCTTTGAAAAATCACGCCGCCCGCAATGAAGGCGGACATGAAAATGGAAATCTGGCTGAGGGAAAAGCCTGCTTTTTCGCCGTAGACGGCCCCCATGCCGAAGAGAGTGGCATTGGCCAGGCCGGACACGGTCACGCCAAGTACGCCCAGCGGCGAGCTTTTATAAAGATCTTTCATCGATACCGATTGCGGTTTTTCGAAATGGGGTGCCGGGCGGCTGGAGAGCGAAATCGGCAGCAGGGCAATCGATACCAATACCGATACCATGACGAATAATTCCATGGTCGACGGGTCGGCGGCCAGCAGCATGAATTGCCCGGTCACCATCGAGCTGTAGAGAACGATGAGGTACATTGCGAGCATTTTGCCGCGTATTTTATTGGTGGTGATGTTATTGAGCCAGCTTTCGATGACGATGAACAACCCGGCAAAACTGAAACCCGTCAGGACACGGGCGAGGACCCATATATAGGGATCGGTGAACAGTCCGTGGAAAAGAACGGTGGTCGATGCGATGGATGCCATCGCGGCGAAAACGCGGATGTGGCCGACACGCACGACAAGCCGGGGGATGTAGCGCGAGCCGATCAGGAAGCCGACGAAATAGAACGACATGATGATACCGATGGCGGTGGTATCGAAGGATTCGAGCGAGGCGCGCACGCCGAGCAGCGTATTCTGCAGGCCGTTCCCCATCATCAAAAGAGACAGGCCGAAGAACAGGGGCCAGGAGGTGAGGATCGCTTTGCGCACGGGGGTGTCCTTAAAAGTGTTTAATTTGAGATACTTATACGTCTTTCCCGGCGAAGAACAAGGGGGGTGCGATTGAAAAAGCGCATTGTAAAGGAAGACGCTTCCTGATACCCCAATAGACGGTTTTAACACGTGTCCAAACAAGGCCTTAAATCAATAAGTTCCGCCCCAAAGGGCGTCATTCATTTTTCATGACCCAGACTTTTCCGCATACAAAAGATACGAAAATCGCCGTTATCGGTTTGGGTTATGTCGGCATGCCGCTGGCGCTGGCGCTTTCGCATCATTTCAAGGTGACGGGTTTCGACATCAACCGGAAGCGTATCGCGGATCTAAAAAACGGTTACGATTCCAATCGTGAGGTTGGAAAAGAAGAGCTGGGCGCGTCGCCGTGCTTTTTCACCGCGGATGAAAAGGATCTGGACGGACAGGATCTTTTTATCGTCACCGTCCCGACGCCGATCGACGAACAGAACAACCCCGACCTGACGCTGGTGCGCAAGGCGAGCGAGATGGTGGGGCGCCATGTGAAACCCGGGAATGTCGTCGTGTACGAAAGCACGGTGTATCCGGGCGTGACCGAGGACGTCTGCGGGCCGATCATCGCGGCGGAGTCGGGCTTGACGGTGGGGACGGATGTCTGGCTCGGTTATTCGCCGGAGCGCATCAATCCGGGCGACACGGAACACACGGTCAACAAGATTACGAAGGTGGTTGCGGGGCAGACGCCGGCGGTGACCGATTTTCTCGCCGTTGTTTACGGCACGACCAACGGCGGCAATATTTTCAAGGCGCGCGATATCAAAACGGCCGAAGCATCGAAAGTCATTGAAAATGCGCAGCGCGATATCAATATCGCCTTTATCAATGAAATAACGCAGGTGATGAACCGCCTGGATTTATCCGTATATGACGTTCTGGACGCGGCGCGCACGAAATGGAATTTCCTGCCGTTCCGTCCGGGTCTGGTCGGCGGTCACTGTATCGGTGTCGATCCGTATTATCTTTCGCATTGCGCGCAGGCGCTGGGCCACGATCCGCAGGTGATCCTCGCCGGGCGCCGGACGAACGACACGATGGGCGCTTATTTCGCGCGGCGTTTGATGGAACAATTGCCAGAGGGGCCGCGCCGCATTTTGCTTCTGGGGTTTACCTTCAAGGAAAACATCAACGACATCCGCAACAGCAAGGTGCTGGATGTTCTTACGACTCTGCGCGCGGCCGGGCATGACGTCGACGTTCACGACCCGCATGCCCACGCCGACGAAGTGAAAGACCATTACGGATTTGATCTGACGCCGGACGTGGCGGCGCGCGGTCCCTATGATGCGGCGGTTTTGTGCGTTGCACATGCCGCATACAGGGACATGGACGCCAAGTCTTTGAATAACATTGTAAAAGACGGCGGCCTGATCTATGATCTTCAGGGTGTCTGGCGCGCCCGCGCCTTTTCCGATACCCTTTCTTATCTAACTGTCTGATTATTTTTTAACTTTTATCGGTTTTAATGAATACAAACGTCCGTCAGGCCAGTAAGTCCAATACATACAGCCTGAAAAACTTCAGCGTGCTGTTGGTCGAGGATTTCGAATTCCTGCAGCAGATGATTGTCGGCATGCTGCGTGCCTTCGGCGTGGGTAACATTATTGTGTGTTCGAGCGGGGAAGAGGCAAAGGGCTTGCTGTCGGTGATGGCTTCGACGAAATCCAACGACGTGCGCATGGTCGATATCGTGCTGGTCGACTGGATGATGCCCGACGGTTCCGGCGAACAATTGATTAAGTGGGTTCGCAACCATAAAAGTGATAAGATTAAATTCATGCCCCTGATCCTGCTGAGCGCTTTTACGAGCGAGTCAGTCGTGCGCGCGGCGCGCGATACAGGGGCGAATGAAGCGCTGGTGAAGCCGGTATCCGGGGAAAAGATGGCAACGCGTATTTTGTCGGTTATCGAC
>CAYPCP010000030.1:0-17575 GCA_964409255.1 uncultured Pseudobdellovibrionaceae bacterium | reverse complement strand
AGACTGTTCGCAGCGCTGAGCCGGTTTTCGAACGCCGCCAAGTTAAGTAATTAACTGATACGGATTTAAAAAGGCTGCCTGGAACTGTCCGGGCAGCCTTTTTTATTTGCCCGTTTTTATTTTACGCCGTTTTCAGGCAGAATATTCCCCATGAAAGCACTTCTTAAACTTCTTCAGGTTTTTACGATTATCGGATTGGGCTGGCTGGGCTACGCGTTCACGGCCAACCTCCTCGTTTCAAGCGGCATGCTGACCGCGGACCAGGTATCGACATCGTTCGGCGTCGAAATGACCCATAAGGCACTGCTGGTCTGGATGATCACCATCCCCTTGAGCGTGTGGGGTGTGTTTTTAAAAACACCGCTGCGTTTTGTATTGTTCTTCGCGCCGCTGTACGGCCCCAGCCTGTTCGCGGTGATATACACCCTGATCAATCGCGGCGAAGTTTCCGTTTTCTAGTTAAAAAAAATCCCCGCCGAAGCGGGGATTTTTTTAGTCATTGAAGCGCGGCGGCTGGGCCGGGGCGGACGGCGTTTTTTTACGCGGCGCCTCATCGCGCTTTTTCTTGTCGCCGACATTGCGGCCCGATTCATCCATGACGGCGGCTTCGTCGAGCAGCGGGGTTTTATTGCCGGGGGCAGACGCGGGCTGAAGCTTGATATCGGCGACATTCGTGCCCGCTTCGCTGAGCAGCGCATGCAGATCGTCTTTCACGCGCTCGCCGGGCTTTTTACGGACATCGAGAACCGCCACCGGATAACCGGCATGATCGCGCACAGCTTCGCGCACATTCTGCCAGTCGATGCGGTCGGCATATTCGCCGGCCTTCGCGGTGATGCGTTTCATGTCTTCCTTGGTGATCTCATACGCTTTGAGTTCGCCGTCCTCTTCGATCGCGAGCGACTGGTCCTGCGTCGGGGAAACTTCGACATACATCTTGTCTTCGATCCAGCCCACTTTCACCGGCTGATCGACAACCGTGACTTTCGTGCCGACGGGCACGCGCGGGTAAAGGTCGACGATGCCTTCGGGATACATGCGGATGCACCCGCTGCTGGCGCGGCGGCCGATACCGTACGGCTTATCGGTGCCGTGAATGCGGATCTGCGGAAAGCCAAGATACAGCGCATGGGTGCCCAGCGGGTTGGTCGGGCCGGGCGGAATGAATGCGGGCAGTTTCGGATCTTCACGGCGCATGCGTTCGGTCGGCGTCCAGGTCGGGCCGACTTTCTTGCCTTCGACGGTCGTCTGGCCCACCGGCGTGCGCAGGCCTTCGCGGCCGATCCCGATGGAATAGGATTTCGGTTCCTGACCCGGCGTGAATTGATAGAGGCGCATTTCAGCAAGATTGATGACAACGCCCGAACGCGGCGCATCGGGAAGGATATGCTGCGTCGGCAGAACAACGCGCGCGCCTTCGCCCGGAATCCACGGATCGAGTTTCGGATTCGCGGCGCGGACCTCGACAAAGCCCAGACCGTGTGCGCGCGCCAGATGCACAAGCGTATCTTCGTATTTTGCGCGGTAGATCTCGGTTTCGCCGATATAATCCTTATCGAACGTTTTCGCGGACACGGCGGTAGCCGGACCGAGCAGAGCGAACATCATCGCACCCAGCGCAAGTTTCTTTATCATCGTCATAGTCTTTCTCGAAATAGCCAGAATCATGCCCCGGCCAAAGCAGGCGCATCCTACATAATTAGTCGCCAAAGATAAAGCGAACTTTGCGGCGATTTTGGGGCGCCGTCGGCAGAAAACAACGTTTTTCAGCCCTTTCACCCGGCACGTTTCGACGGCGCGCGGCAATCACATTATAGAAAACAAAAGAAGGTTTAGCGGACCGTTGCAAAACCCGCCGGCGGCGATACCGAACGGCCTTCGCGCAGGGTGTCGATCTTTTCACCGAGCTGCCGGGTGAAGTTTTCGATCTTTTCGCTGCGCGCGATTTCGACGATCTGGCCGCGCGGGCCGGGGGTCGAGGCGACAAACAGCACCCGGTCCGGGCCGAGGCGGCGTTTTTCAACGCTGATCAGCGGGGTTTTGCCCGCTTCCTCGCGGAAGGAGATATAATAACGGTCGTTATATTCGGAAAAGGAAAAGTCCCGGAACAACCCCGTATAGACGTTGCGGCTGTAGAGCTGGAAGATGGCGTTAAATTCCCTGCGGGTGTAGCCGATTTTTCCGGCTGTCACTGGCTTTCCGTTCATTTCTCCATAATACCACAGATGCGCCCTTGGCGAAAAGCGTGCAATCCGTTTAAGATAGCCCCCGTTATAAGGAGTTTACGACATGTCTGATATTTTCCGCGAAGTGGATGAAGCCCTCCAGCAGGACAAGGCTGCCAAGGCCTGGAAGGAATATGGTCCCACGCTGATGGCCTGCGCCGTCATCATCGTTCTGTCCACCGCCGCAAGCACCGCGTTCATGACGTGGAACAAATACCGCAACGCAAGCGAGACCGCGCGCCTTGTCACCGCCATGGAAAGCGGCGAAGGATCTGCCGCGCTGCTGCAGGAAATTGCAAAGGACACGCGCGGCAAGCATGAAGCCATCGCGCTGATGACCGCCGCGGGCATGGTTGCAGACAAGAAAGAATACAAAGAAGCCGCCGCGCTTTACAAACAGGCCTATGAAAACGGCGCGCCCGACGCCCTCGATGGTCTGGCCCGCGTTTTGTATGTGCGCAGCACACTGGCCGCGAATGAAAACGCCGCGGCGGATGATCTTCTGTCCGTTCTTAAACCTGTCGCCAATGACAAGAACAGCCCGTGGCAATGGCCCGCTAAAATAGACGCGGCCCTGATCACGGCGCACATGACCAAAGATTATGCCGCCGCCGCCGCGTACCTGAACGGCGCCGAAGAGACAACCGACCTGCCCGGCACGCTGTCGTCGCGCGCGATCGCGCTTCACCAGCTCTACAGCGCGCAGGCCGGCACCGCCACCGCCGCCCCCAAGCAAGATACGCAAGGATAGAACGACGATGATGAAATACATTCCCTTAAGCCTCGCTTCGGTTTTACTGCTCGGCGCCTGTTCGTCGGGCTGGTTCAGCGATGGACCCGAAGCGCCGCCGCTGCCGGGGGAACGTGTTTCCATCCTTGAGCTGCAAAAACAGCTTCAGCCCGACAGCGAAAAGCGCGCGATCGAAAATTTCAGCGCGCCTGACATATGGTCGAATGAATACTGGCCGCAGGCGGGCGGGTATCCCAACCATTCGATGCAGAATTTGAACTTCACCAGCGACGCGCCCCAGAGAGTATGGTCCGCCGATATCGGTGAAGGTTCCGCGTCTTTGCCTTTGACCGCGCAGCCGGTTGTTGTCGGCGGCAAGGTTTTCGCGCTCGACACGCGCTCCCAGCTTTCCGCGTACAACATGAAAAACGGCGACCGCCTGTGGTCGGTCAATGTGCGCAAGGTGACCGAAGATGACGATCCGGTTATCACGGGCGGCATCGCGTTTTCGGGCGGCGTTCTTTACGTGACGTCCGGGTATGACGAAGCGCTCGCGATCAACCCCGACGACGGGAAAGTATTCTGGCGCGCGAAACTCAACGCGCCGTCGCGCGCGGCGCCGACCATTCTCGATGGCCGCGTTTTCGTGACGACGCTGTCGAACAGCGTGATGACGTTCAACGCAAAAGACGGCCAGCATCTTTGGACCTATGAAGGCATTCAGGGTCAGGCCGGCCTTCTCGGCGCGGCAAGCCCCGCGGCAAACGGCGATATCGTCGTGCCGGGTTTCTCGTCCGGCGAAGTCTACGCGTTGCGGGTTGAGAACGGCTCCGTCGCGTGGTCCGACAATCTGGGCGGCGTCCTGCGTCTGGGCGGCCTGTCGGGCCTGTCCGATATTCGCGGCCTGCCCGTCATGGACAAAGGATTGGTCATTGCCATCAGCTTCGGCGGAAAAATGGCCGCGCTCGACGAACGCACCGGCGCGCGCGTCTGGGCCCGCGACATTGGCGGCTCGGAAACCCCATGGGTATCGGGCAGCAACGTGTTCGTCATCACCTCCAACAGCGAAATCGTCGCGCTGGAGCGGGAGACAGGGGCCATCCTCTGGGTTTCCCAATTGGCGCGGTATAAGGACAAGCAAACCAAATCCGGCCATATTTCCTGGACCGGCCCGGTCATGGCCGGGGGCAGACTTCTGGCGTTTTCCGCGGATGGCCGCGCCGCCGAGGTCAATCCCGCCGACGGCAGCCTGATCCGCGAATGGCGCACGGACCGCCCGGTCCGCATCCCGCCCGTGGTGGCCGGGGGCACGCTTTACCTGCTGGCCGAAGATGGAAGCTTGATGGCGTACCGTTAATCGCCTAAAACCCTCCCATGACCTTTACCATCGCCATCGTCGGCCGGCCCAATGTCGGCAAATCCACGCTGTTCAACCGCCTTGCGGGCAAGCAACTGGCGATCGTCGATGACACGCCGGGCGTCACCCGCGACTGGCGGGAAGCGGATGGATGGCTCCTCGATCAGCCGGTGCGCATTTACGACACCGCTGGCCTGGAAGAATCCTTCGATGACAGCATTCAGGGCCGCATGCGCCGCCAGACCGAAGAAGCGCTGAAACGCGCGGACGCGGTTTTGTTCATCATCGACGGACGCGCGGGCCTCACGCCGATCGACGAACATTTCGCCACCTGGCTCCGCCGCCAGAAAAAACCGGTCGTCCTTGCCGTCAACAAATGCGAAAACGAAGCCGCCGCGCAGGCCGGCGTCGCCGAAGCATTCAAGCTTGGCTTTGGCGATCCTATTCCCATTTCATCGGCCCACGGCCACGGGATCGAAGACCTTTATTACGCGTTTGAAGAATTTTTCCCCGCGCCCGAAACACCGGCCGAGGAAGAAGAGACGACCGGCGCGTTCGCCGCGCTGCCCGATATCGACGCCATCGAGGGCGACGAGAATTTCGAGCTCGCCGCCGAAGCGCCCGAGGAAGAAACGAAGCCCGTCAAAATCGCAATCGTAGGCCGCCCGAATGTCGGTAAATCGACGCTGGTTAATGCGCTTCTCAACGATAACCGCGTCATGACCGGACCCGAAGCCGGGATCACCCGCGACGCCATCGCCATCGATTGGGAATATGAAGGCCGCCAGCTTAAGCTCGTCGATACGGCGGGCCTGCGCAAAAAAGCCAAAAGCGGCGGCGGCGGCGCGATCGAACAGATGGCCATCGAAGACACGATGCGCGCCATCCGGCTGGCGCAGGTCGTCGTGCTCGTCCTCGACGCCAATACCATGATGGAAAAACAGGATCTGCAGATCGCCGATCACATCCTGAGCGAAGGCCGCGCGATGATCATCGCCGTCAACAAATGGGATACGATCCACGAAAAAAACGCAGTCCTCGAAGAACTGAATTACAAGCTCGGCGTTTCGCTCGCGCAGGTCAAAGACCTTCCGGTCGTGACCATTTCGGCGATCCGCGGCAAAGGCCTCGACGGCCTCATGAAAAAGATATTTGAAACATACGACATCTGGAACAAGCGTGCGCCGACCGCGCGCCTCAACCGCTGGCTTAAAATGATGGAAAGCCGCAATCCGCCGCCCATGGTGGATGGCCGCACCAACCGCCTTAAATACATGGCGCAGATCAATACGCGCCCGCCGACATTCGCCATGTGGGTGTCCCGCCCGGGGGAACTTCCCGACACATACAAACGTTACCTTTCGAATGGGCTGCGTTCGGATTTCGGCATGGAAGGCGTTCCGGTCCGTCTTCTGGTCCGCACGAGCAAGAACCCCTACACCGAATAATATAAAAGGATCGATCGCATGGAAAATCTGTTGGTCAACGAAGGCGAGCTGATCAGACTGGCGGTCGAATGGGGCGGAAAATTTGTTATCGCCATCGTCATCCTGATTCTTGGCTGGGCTGTGGGCAGCTGGATCGACGGTCACATCGACCGCATCAAACGCCTTGATTCCACGCTGCGCACCTTTCTTGGGAACGTCATTAAATACGGCATCATGGTCGTATCGATCATCACGGTAATCGGATTGTTCGGCGTTCCGATGACATCCTTTATCGCCGTTCTGGGGGCCGCCGGCCTTGCCATCGGCCTTGCGCTTCAGGGCACGTTGTCCAACGTTGCCGCGGGCGTCATGCTTTTGATTCTGCGCCCGTTCAATGTCGGCGATTACATCGATTTCGGCACCGGCGGCACGGTCAAATCGCTCGGGCTATTCGGCACCGAGCTGGCAATGGCGGACAACGTCTATGTTTTCACGCCCAACAGCCAGATATGGGGCAATACGATCCGCAATTTTTCGCGCAACACCACGCGCCGTCAGGACATTCTTGTCGGTATCGCCTATGAGGACGACATCAATAAAGCCTTCAAGATCATCCATGACCTTCTTGAAAAAGAAGAGCGCATTATCGTCAACACCGAGCGCAAAGCCGAAGTCATGGTCGATACGCTGGGCGCGTATTCGATCAATATCATCATTCGTTTCTGGTCGAAAAGCAGCGACTATTGGCAATTGCGCTGGGACATGACAAAGGCCATCAAAGAAGCGCTCGACAAGGGCGGCATCACCATTCCCTATCCGATCCAGGCATCGACGACGCATCTGGATGACCTTAACGTCAACCGTGAAAAGAAAAAATCCTAGGCCGCTTTGGCCGGGCGGTCTATTTCAAGACGCTGGCCGTGATGTGCATTGGACGGTGACGCCAGTTGCAGGAAGATATCGACGATCTCTTCGGGCGCGGGCAGCGTCATCGGGTCTTCACCCGGTTTGGCCGCGGCGCGCATGCCGGTGCGGACACTGCCCGGATCGACGATATTCACGCGCAAATTCGTTTCCGCCGTTTCGGCGGCATAGGCCATGATCATCGATTCAAGCGCGGCCTTCGACGCACCGTATGCCCCCCAATAAGCGCGCCCCTGCGTCACCGACGGGCTGGTCGATACGAAGATCGCGCGGCCCGCGTCCGATGCGCGCAGCACAGGGTCCAACGTGCGGATCAAACGGAAATTCGCATTGACGTTGGTATCGAACACGCGCGCCCATTCGTTCGGGTTGGTGTGCGCCAGCGGACCGAGCGTCCCCAGCAGGCCGGCATTGCCGACGAATATGTCGAGCTTGCCAAACCGTTCGTAAATCGTGGGGCCGAGTTTATCGAGATCGGCCAGACCGAGAAGATCGAGTGGCACGATCGTCGCCGCGCCGCCGTTCGCGCGAATCTCGTCATCGACCTTTTCCAGCGCGCCGACAGTGCGCGCCGTGATGATGACATGCGCGCCCGCTCTGGCGTAAGCTTTCGCCACCGCCGCGCCAATGCCGCGCGATGCGCCGGTAACAAGGGCGATACGTCCGGACAGATCGTTCATGATTTAAGCCTTTACCTGATGGCGTTCGTGAATGACGGACATGCGCTTCGTGCCGCACCCGCCGCCGCCGCATCCCGCCGGGCTTTTGTCGGTCAGCTCGACCGCGTAATCGCCGGTGAAACAGGCGTCGCAGAATTGCGGCACGGCCTTGTCGCGTCCCGCCGCGCCCAGAGCCTTATAAAGGCCATCGACGGAGATATAGGCCAGAGAGTCGACGCCGATTTTCCTGCCGATTTCCTCAGGCGTGTAGTGATGCGCCATCAGCTCTTCTTTTTCCGGCGTGTCGATGCCGTAGAAACAGCTGTGCGTCGTCGGCGGCGATGAAATGCGCATATGCACTTCTTTGGCACCCGCGGCGCGGACCATCTCGACGATCTTTTTCGACGTCGTGCCGCGCACGATGGAATCGTCGACGAGAACGACGATTTTGTCTTTCAGGAACGCCTTATTCGCGTTGTGTTTGAGCTTTACGCCCAAATGGCGGATCTGCGCCGTCGGCTCGATAAAGGTACGGCCGACATAGTGATTGCGGATAATGCCCAGCTCGAATGGAATGCCGCTGGCTTCGGCATAACCGATGGCGGACGGAACGCCGGAATCCGGTACGGGCACGATAACATCGGCGTTAGGGCATGGCGATTCTTCGGCCAGGCGCGCGCCAATTTTCTTACGTGCTTCGTATACCGAACGGCCTTCCATGAATGAATCGGGGCGGGCAAAATACACATATTCGAAAATACACAGGCGGTCGCCCGTTTGCGCGAAAGGCTGGAGAGAGCGCAAGCCCTTCTCATCAATCACAACCATTTCGCCCGGCTTGATATCGCGCACGAAATCCGCGCCGATAATATCGAACGCGCAGGTTTCAGACGCGAGGATATAGGCATCATCAAGCTTACCCAGCGAGAGCGGGCGAATACCCAGCGGGTCGCGCAGGCCGATCAGCATATTGTCGCAGCACGCGACGAGTGAATACGCACCCTTGATCTGATTGACGGCGTCGATGAGGCGGTCGGTCGCGCTTTTCTTCGTCGATACGGCCATCAGGTGAATGATCACTTCGGTATCCGATGTCGATTGGAACAGCGAGCCTTTTTGCACCAGTTCCTCGCGCAGCGTCTGCGCGTTGGTGAGGTTGCCGTTGTGCGCAACGGAGAAGCCGCCCGACGCCAGATCGGCATAGAGCGGCTGAACGTTACGCAGCGAGCTTTCGCCGGTTGTCGAATATCGGTTATGGCCGATCGCCACATGGCCTTGCAGGCGCTCGATCACTTCGGCTTTGCTGAACGTGTCGTCAACAAGGCCCAGCGCCTTGTGCGCGTAAAAGTCTGTACCGTCGAACGCCACGATCCCGGAGGCTTCCTGTCCACGGTGCTGAAGCGCGTGCAGGCCCAGCGCGGTCATCGCCGCCGCTTCCTTATTGCCGTAGATGCCGAAGACGCCGCACTCTTCGTGAAGTTTATCGTCGTCGAACGGGTTCGTGTACATCATCTCTATGGTCGCCTTTACTGGTTGAAGGCCGGTTTTTCTTCAAAAAGCTTATCAAGCTTTTCGCGCTGGCCTTCTTCATATCCTTCGTCACCCGGTTTCGCGGGCGTTTTCGCCGGTTCTTTTGCAGCCCCGTCAGCGGCAGGAGCCGCCTCTTCTTTTTTGTCCTTGTCGCTTTTCAGGATATCCTGCTCACGCAGCTTTTCCTTGATCTTGTCCTGTGCGGTTTCTTCGACCTGTTGAGACTCCGGCAGGAACTGAACCATGAATTCCGCCGTCTTCTCGATGATGTAGTGCGTCCGGCTGCCCGCGAAGATTTCTTCCTTCGTTTCCGGGTCCATCAGCAGGTGGAAAGGAAGATAGAGCAGGCCGAGCAAAATGACAGAGCGCGCGATACCGAACATGACGCCGAGCGTGCGGTCGATCGGCCCCAGACCCATCGCCTTGGCGGCACCGGCGGTGAAGTGGCTGATGACCGAAAGAATAATGACGACGATGACGAATACGGCGCCATAGGCGGCGATGTCGCCGACAAGGCTTAAAGGTACGATATCAAAGAGCTTTTGTGGTTCGTCGTCCGGCCCGGCATTCAGCCAGTCCTTGAAGATCGGCGCGAGCGCGGGACCCATGAAATAAGCCGCCACAAGACCGCCCACAACCCCGGCGATCGTCAGAACTTCGCGAATAAAACCGCGCAGAAAGGAGATCAGCGCGGACAGAAGGGTCACAACCCCAACGACGATGTCGATAATCATGCCGAATAGATACGGAAAGAGCGGCCAAATATCAAGCTTTCTGTACGTATCTACCCCTATCCCTGTGCATAGCGGCGGGGCGCGGATGTCTGCGAAAACAGGCTGATCAGCTCTTCCAGATGGGGGATCTCCTGAACCGCGAGGCCCTGACCGTCCGGCGCCTTGCCCTTGGCCCGGACGCGGGCAGGAATAATGGCCTGATCGAAGCCAAGCTTGGCGGCTTCCTTCAGCCGCAGATCCGGCTGGGCCACGGACCGGACCTCCCCGGCCAGGCCGACCTCCCCGAAGAAGACGGCATTACGGGGCGCAGGCACCCCGGTCTGGGAGCTGATCAGCGCGGCGGCCACGGCCAGATCGGCGGCAGGCTCCGAAATACGGATACCCCCGGCAATGTTCAAAAAGATATCGCTGCCCGACAAGACGACGCCGCAGCGCGCCTCCAGCACGGCCAGCACCATGGCCAGACGGCCCGAATCCCACCCGATCACGGCGCGGCGCGGCGTCCCCAACGCCGAAGGGGCGACAAGCGCCTGCACCTCCACCAGAACGGGGCGCGTGCCTTCGAGGCCCGCAAGCACGGCGCTGCCCGCGACGTTTTCCTGACGCTGCGCCAGGAACAGTTCGGACGGATTGGCAACTTCCACCAGACCTTCGTTGGCCATTTCAAACACGCCGATTTCATCGGTCGGGCCGAAACGGTTTTTCACGGTGCGCAGGATGCGGAAAGAATGGCCGCGATCCCCTTCGAAATACAAAACCGCATCGACCATATGTTCGAGCACGCGGGGACCGGCGATCTGCCCTTCCTTCGTCACGTGGCCGACGAACAGCACGGCGATGTTGCGGCGCTTTGCCGCCCGCACGATTTCATGCGCGGAAGTGCGCACCTGCGTTACCGTGCCCGGCGCGCTTTCAACCGTATCGACATACATGGTTTGAATGGAATCAATGACGAGCAGATCGATCGGCGCGCCCGGATCTTCCATCGACGCCACGATATCGCGCACGTTGGTGGCGGAGGCAAGCTCAACCGGCGCATCATCAAGTTTAAGACGCGCCGCGCGCAGGCGCACCTGATCCACCGCTTCCTCACCCGACACATAGACGCAGCGTTTGCCGGCCTTTGCGAGTTTGCAGACAACCTGCAGCAGCAATGTGGATTTACCGATCCCCGGATCGCCGCCGATCAGCAGCGCCGAGCCCGGCACCATGCCGCCGCCCGTAACACGGTCATATTCGGCAATGCCCGTGATGTGGCGCGTGTATGTCGCGGGACCGCCCTCGGTCTTAAGACCCACAAGCGCGACACCCTTTCCTTTTTTCGCATTCCCCAACCCCTTGGGCGCGGACGCTTCGACGACTTCCTCCGCAATCGAATTCCATTCGTTGCAGGATTCACATTTGCCGGACCATTTGGAGGTGACCGCCCCGCAGGACTGACAGACATAGTTTCGGGTCGATTTGGCCATTTTTATTCTTTCCGATCAAAGGGTTCCAGAATCCTTCAGTTTGTTCCTCATTTTTCCATCGCGCCCGATCATCCCTTTGATAAAAAAGGAAAAACACAGCGGATGGCGAACGAACCACTCCTTCACTCTTATACCCCGCATTTGAGAACAAATAAAGAACATTTTGTATTGACGCCAACCTCAGCCACGTGCACTCTTAGGCTTGCACACGCCATAATTGCATCTTTTGGACCGCGCTGCCGCGGCGGATGCGTCCACTTAATAATGACACTGGAGATTTGAATGTTTACCTTGAATGAAACAATTGATGAAAACGGCAATACCAATCTGGACGACACGGCGAATATCAAATTCGCACTGACGAGCCTTGGTTATTACGACGATTCCGAAACAGGTCTATCCCCCTACGCCGACAGAAAACTTTTTACGGCGATCAAGGATTTTCAGAAGGACAATGAATTAAAAGTCGATGGTATTATAAAACCGGATGGGCCGACGCAAAAAACGATTAAAAATAAGCTTAACAGCACAGTGCAAACCACTGAAGCATTCAAAGATTTCGTAAAAAATTGGTGGGACATGAGAAAAGACGCTACAATCGATGGTGATAAATATTTCCACTGCAAGGCTAATTTTGAAGCCACGCAACGAGGTTGGGCGGGTAAAAATACCGCTGAAGTTTTGAGTGATGGACGAGAACTATATGGACAATTCATCAAAGGAGATCCTCCGGAGGACAAAAGTGCAGACCAAAAAGCAAATCTTTACGGACGTGAAGCAGCCTTATCAGGTAAATATAATTCTGCGAAAGAAGCCTGTTCCATTTTCAGAGTAAATGGCATCAATGATAAATATTAAAAACTCGCTTATTATCGCTTGGAAATCATGGATGTGGTTGTGCACGCTAGCTATTACATCGCTTCTGATGCTTATCATCATTTATAATGTAACGATTTGGATATTATTAGATTTTAATCCATTTTTCTTTTACATCGACTCGTGCATGGATCTTGGTGGACGATGGAATTACGACACCAACGATTGCGAAGGGTCTGAAAAATATAATGAATGGAAAGAACGCACTATCTGGTAAATATACAGCATGGCACATCGATTCATGCCTCGACAAAAGTGGCGTGTGGGACGGGGAAAACAGATTTTGTATTACCGAGCTTAAAAAGTAAGCGCCAATAAATCCCTATTCCTTCTGCAGGGACCATTTAATCTGTGCAGCGTCGGTTTCCATCATGGCGGAAATCACCAGCTGTTTTGTTTTGCGGGGCTTTGCACCTTCACCGCTATAGATGGAATCTTCAAGCGTCAGCGCACCGCCCGCCACGGAAAAACGCCAACCCGATCCGCCGTGCAGCTTTAAAAGCGCCTCTGTCCCGTTATTGACGAGCGAAACATCGACACGCGGGTGCAGGTGGAAACGGATATCCATGCGGTGACGCTTTCCAAGGCCCGTCGAGCAGGTGAGATTTTCTTCACCGCGCAGATCGTGCCCCTGATCCGCCATATAAAAGCGGCGGCGGTGCGTAATGCCATTGAGCGGCACATACCCGTCATGACAAACATCGATCAGCGCCGCACCGTCTTTGTCTTCGCGGGAAATAATGACTTTCTTCGGCTTACGCGCGAGAGAACGGTCACGGTGCACTTCGCAAATGTTACGCGCATCGATCACCAGCGCATTATGCGCGGGCGTGGCACGCAGGGCGTCCTGCCATTCCGGGCAGGTCGGATGCGAACCGCAATTCACGAACACACGGTCGCGGCCATAGCTGAATTCAAACGACAGCACACCGGCATGCGCGCGGGCATCGTAAGGATAGGTCGGCGGACGGCCTGCATCGACGATCAACATGGCCTTGCCGATGGCGGCCTTTTCAAAGCCCATGCGCGGCAGCGAATTCATCGTGCGGGAGCGCGCGCCCGCATGCAGCATGGAGTTTTTAATTACCTCTGCATCGCCTTCCTGCGCCCCGTTGAACATGGCGAAACGATTGTCGCCATGACGGAAGAAACGCAGCGCCGGGATTGCTTTATCAAGGGTTTTTTGAATTTTTGAAATATCGGGATAGCCGCCCTGACGCATCGCGGTGCGGATATCGATCAGGATGCGGATCGCTTCACACAGTTGATCGGGCGTGCGGGTAACATGACCGCCATCGGACAGGAATTGGCGGTCGATTTCACGATCGAGAAGGTTGAGCGCCTGTTCCAGATACGCTTCGCGCCCTTCGAACGCGAGGCCCGCATAGGTCAGCCCCTTGATCGCATGCAGCAGCGGCACGCCCGAAAGCGTCCCCGGCAACGCGCGGGACAGATGGCGCAATTGACGCGCCATGGAATGAAACAGATCGTCCTGAAACGCGTCGTCGGCGCTGTCGCCGTAAAAGCCATACGCGGAAATCCAGTGCGACAGGCGGCGGCCCAGAATATCCCCGCGCCAGTACAGCTCGTGCCAGCCTTGATGTTTTTCCATCCAGCTTTTGACCATGGCGCGTGCGGCAAGGCGGCCCTGATCCCCGCCCATCGTGCGCAAATCGCGCAGCCATTCGAAACCATGGATGTGCGCGATCCATGTATCGTCAACGCCATCGGGATGCCAGTCGGCATTGTGCAGCTCAAGCTGATCCCCTTCGAGCACAAACACGCCGCCATGGATCAGCCAACGCGCCTTGTCGATGCTGCCCGGCCAGAGATCGACGGGCGTCAGCAAAATGCCGTCGGGCACGGTGCCCTGCAGGCTCCACCCGTAAAGAAGGGAGTTATAGGCCATGCGGCCTATGCCTTTGCCGACCTGCTCCTTGAATCGTTGAATCGTGGAGGCGGGCATGACTTAACCCCGCAATTTCTGGATATTCGCGGCATATTGCGCAGGGCCGCCCGTAAATGTCGCGGTCCCCGCCACCAATACATCGGCACCGGCGGCAATCACCTGCTTCGCGGTGTCGGCGTTGATGCCGCCATCGACTTCGAGATCGATCTTGCGGCCTGTTGCATCGATACGCTTGCGCACATCGCGAATTTTATCGAACACGGGAATGAACGACTGACCGCCGAAACCGGGATTGACCGTCATGACAAGGACGAGATCGACAAGATCCATCACATGGTCGAGGCATTCGGTACCGGTGCCGGGATTGATCGCAACGCCCGCCTTTTTACCCAGCGCGCGAATGGTCTGCAGCGAACGATGCAGGTGCGGACCCGCTTCGGTGTGAACGGTTATGATATCGGCGCCCGCTTTCGCAAAATCCTCAAGATAAGGATCCGCCGGCGCAATCATAAGATGCACGTCGAAAATCTTTTTGGAATGGGGGCGGATCGCCTTCACCACATTCGGCCCGATCGTGATGTTCGGCACGAAATGCCCGTCCATGACATCCACATGGATGTAATCGGCCCCGGCAGCGTCAATGGCGCGGATTTCCGCGCCCAGATCGGCAAAATCGGCGGATAGAATAGACGGGGCTATTTTTACAGAATTCGGCATAACGATGTGGTTTTGGAAAAGAGAAGACGTGTTATCCACAGTCTAGCTAATTTTATCCACATTAGCCAAGGGTAAAGGACGGAAAATCTTAAATTTTTTACGGCCATAGCGCGTTTACGCGCCTGCGGCTCTAAATCTTTTCAAGCCTGGCGACGAAAAACCCGTCCATGCCGCCGTGCGGCGCCAGATGATAGGGCAGAATGCGCAGATCGCCGTAATCGGTGATGGCATTGGCCAGCGCGGGAAGCTCCACGGACTTAAAGGACGTCCGCTTGAATTCCGGGTGGTCGTGGACGAACCGGTCGACCTGCCGCTCCCCTTCGTCCCTCTGCAGCGAACAGGTGCAGTAAAAGATGAACCCGCCCTTTCCGGCAACCATCGAGGCGGCATTATCGAGCAGCCGCGCCTGCACATTCACAAGCTGTTGCAGATCGCGTTCGGATTTCAGATGCAGCAGATCGGGATGGCGGCGGATCGTGCCGGTCGCGGTGCAGGGCGCATCGACGAGAACGATGTCCGCTTTTTCCGGCGCGCGCCATTCCGCGCCGTCGGCGATCACGGTAGTGACATTTTTATCCAATCCCGTGCGCGCAAGATTTTCATGAACAAGCTTCATCCGCGACGCCGACCGGTCAACTGCCGTGACACGCGCACCGGCAGCCGCCAGTTGCATGGTTTTTCCGCCGGGCGCGGCGCAAAGATCGATCACATGCCTGCCGGCGATATCGCCCATCAAGCGCACGGGCAGCGAGGACGACGCATCCTGCACCCACCACGATCCATCGGCCAGTCCCGGCAGATCGGCAACATGACCGCCCGCCGTCCGGCGCAGCGAACCGGTCGGAAGGCGCGTGGATTCCAGCGTGGATTCCCAAAGCTTTTCTTCTTCTTTTTTCTTCACGGTGATGTCGAGTGACGCTTCCGCCAGCGACGCCGTCGCGATATCGAGCGTCTTGGAAAGTTCATAATCCGCAATCCATGCGCGCAGGATCCAGTCCGGGAAATTGAGCGCGATATCGTCTTGTTTCTTGGCCCATTCAACGCCTTCGGAAATCATCCGGCGCAGCACAGCATTCACGAAACCTTTTTGTTTTTCCAGCCCCGCCTGCGCGGCCAGCGACACGGACGTATCGACCGCCGCATGATCGGGCACATCCATGAACAGGATTTGGGTAATGCCCACATAGAGAATGTAACGCAGCGTATCGGGGCGCGGCTCCTGCGCCTTGTCCATCGCGCGCGCGATGAGGTCGTCGATCTGGCCCTTGCGGCGCAGCGCGGTCGCGACCAGCATGCGGACGAACGCGCGGTCGCGCGCATCGAGGCGGGGGAAAACGGAATCGGTGTCGAGCGCCTGATCCAGCGGTTTTTTCTGCGCCAGCACCTGCTGCAAAATTGCCAGCGCACAGGCGCGCGGCGCAAGCCCGTCAGCGAGAGGCAGTTCGGCTGTTTTGTGCATTGATAAATTCATGTTCAACATCGCAGCACCACGCCACGATCACGGCATAGATCCGGCGCGCGAGTTCGGGATCGACCCCTTTTTCACCGGCGCGGGTGGCGGCGTGCTCGATGACTTCGGTCACGCGCTCCTCGATCACGGCGGGGATGTCCCGGGCCGCTTTGACCCGGGCGACCTCGTCGATGACGGCCAGACGCTGGGCCAGCAGATCGATGATCTGGTCGTCGAGGGCGTCGATTTTCTCGCGATAGGGTTTGAGAACTTCCATGGGCCTTTTCCCGCAGCGGTTGATGTTATATATCTGTTGTATGACCGCCCCGCGCAAAAGTCCAGAGACCAAAACCCCCGGAAATCCGCCGCCCGTGGATAAAAACACGCCCGCGCCCGTGACCGAGCACGGCGGCCCCAAAGGCCCCGAACCGACCCGATACGGGGACTGGGAAATCGGCGGCAAGTGCGTCGATTTCTAAAACGCGCGCTCAGCCCATTTTTTAATGGCGCTCCGGCCTGAAAATCTATACACAGGCGGCCATGACAGCAGCCTCAAAAGACATTCGTAACATTGCCATCATCGCCCACGTCGACCATGGCAAGACCACCCTCATTGATTCTATCTTCCGCCAGGCGGGCATGTTCCGCGACGGGCAACAGACAGGCGAACGCCTGATGGACTCCGGCGATATCGAACGCGAACGCGGAATTACCATTCTGGCCAAATGCACGGCCATCAACTGGGAAGGCACGCATATCAACATCATCGACACGCCCGGCCACGCCGATTTCGGCGGCGAGGTGGAGCGCGTGCTGCACATGGCGGACGGCGTCATCCTTCTGACGGACTCGGCCGAAGGCCCCCTGCCCCAGACGAAATTCGTTCTGGGCAAGGCCCTTAAGCTCGGCATCCGCCCGATCGTGCTGATCAACAAGATCGACCGCGCCGACGCCCGCCCCGACGACGTGCTGAACGAAGTGTTCGACCTGTTCGTGTCGCTGGACGCCACCGAAGAACAACTCGATTTCCCGGTTCTCTACGCGTCCGGTCGCGACGGCTGGTGCGCAGCGTCTCTCGACGCGCCGCGCGAAAACCTCCACCCGCTGCTGGATCTGGTGAAAAGCCATGTGCCGGCGCCAAAGGTCAACGAAAACGCGCCTTTTTCCATGCTGACCACGCTGCTGGCCGCCGACCCGTATCTGGGCCGCGTCCTGATCGGCAAGGTTTACAGCGGCAAGGCAAAGGTCAACATGCAGGTTAAATCCATCGACCTCGATGGCAACCTCGTGGAGAATTTCCGCCTGACCAAGCTCATGGGTTTCAACGGGATTGAAAAAGTCCCCGTGGCCGAAGCCGTCGCGGGCGACATTATCTGCATCGCGGGCATGGCCAAGACCTCGGTCGCCGACACGATCTGCGACACCGCCGTGAACAACCCGATCCCCGCGCACCCGGTCGATCCGCCGACCATGGCCGTGACGATCACCGTCAACGATTCCCCGCTGGCGGGCACCGAAGGCAAGAAACTGACCTCGACGATGATCCGCGAGCGCCTGATGGCCGAAGC
>CAYPCP010000029.1:1428-17837 GCA_964409255.1 uncultured Pseudobdellovibrionaceae bacterium | reverse complement strand
GCCGACGGCCTGCACTTCGCCCGCAAGGGTCTGGCATCCGCCCGCGGCGACGCCGTTCTGCCGGAGCCGATTGGCGACTGGAACCTCGAAGCCGGCCACATTCAGGAGCTGAGCACCGCCCGCGCCCGCCTGATCAACGTGTTTGACCTTGGCGCCCGCGAATTGCAGCCGGACCTGTCCGCTGTTGCACAGGCACGCTTCGACTGCTGGATCGAACAGCAGGAAGAAAATTACCAGCCGGATGATATCGCCCGTTGCAAGAACGAATTCATTCAGGCGTTGAGCCAGCTTGAAACCGCCATGCCGCCGGCCCCGCCGGCCGCCGCCGAGCCGCCGCGCGCGACGAACGGCGACGAACTGCTGAACGTTGACCCGAACGCGCCGATGAAAACGGAAAACGCGATGTACCTCGTGTTCTTCGACTTTGACCGTTATGACCTCGGTGGCGGTGCGCAGAGCGTTCTGGACTCCGTCGTTCAGGAAGCGGCCCGCCGCAACATCAACGCAATCTCGGTCGTCGGTCACGCCGATACGTCGGGTTCGCACGATTACAACCGCAAACTCGCGATGCGCCGTGCCAACGCCGTCCGCGACGCGCTGGTTCAACGCGGTATCGACCCGAACCTGATCCGTGTCGACAGCCGCGGGGAAGAAGAGCTGCTGGTTCAGACCGCCGACAACGTCCGCGAGCCTGCCAACCGCCGCGCCCAGATCTCCTTCGAATAAGCGGATCGACGCGTAAGAATTTAAAAAAGCCCGGATTTTTCCGGGCTTTTTTCTGTTAGAGTCAACGCCATGAATTTCCGCACCGTTCTTTACATCAACGGCCTTCTCCTCTGCACCCTCGCCGCCAGCATGACCATCCCGATGCTGGTCGACCTGTCGCATGGGAACAAGGACTGGCAGGTGTTCTTCTTCTGCATGCTGACCACGGCGTTTTTCGGCGGCGCGATGACGATCGGCACGGCGGGCGGACATAACCGCCTGACGCCGCGCGACGGCTTCCTGCTTATTTCCATGGCATGGCTGTCGCTGTCGCTGTTCTCCGCCATCCCGTTTATGGTCGCGGATGACGGGCTTTCCTTCACCGATTCAGTCTTCGAGGCCGTTTCCGGCATCACCACGACGGGCGGGACCGTTATCCTCGGGCTGCAGAAGGTCGCGCCGGGGCTTTTGATCTGGCGCGCCATCCTGCAATGGCTGGGCGGCATCGGGGTCATCATCATGGCGCTGTCGATCCTGCCGTTCCTGAAGGTCGGGGGGATGCAGCTGTTTAAATCGCAGATGTCTGACAGCGAAAAGGTCATGCCGCGCATCACGCAGATCGCCGTCGGCATCGGCCTTGTCTACCTCGCCCTGACGTTCCTGTGCGCGTTCGCTTATGACATTGCGGGGATGAGCGCGTTCGACGCGTTCGCCCACGCCATGGCGACGATTTCCACGGGCGGCTTTTCAACATACGACACGTCCTTCGGCCATTACGACAGGCCGTGGCTGGAAATGGTCGCGATCGTGTTCATGATCATGGGCGGCCTGCCCTTCGTTCTGTACCTCAAGGCCGTGCGGGGCAATATCCGCGCCCTGCTCCACGACTCGCAGGTCCGCTGGTTCCTGACCATTATCGCCAGCGCGATCTTCTGCCTGATGATTTACATGACCATAAAGCGTGACGAGCCGTTCGGCGACGCGCTTATTCACACAAGCTTCAGCGTCGTGTCCGTGATCACCGGCACGGGGTTCGCCAATTCCGATTACGGGATTTGGGGCGGGTTCGCGGTGGCGCTCCTGTTCTTCCTGATGGTCGTCGGGGGCTGCGCCGGTTCGACCAGTTGCGGGATCAAGATTTTCCGGTTTCAGGTTTTGCACGCCGTCACGCTGGTCCAGATACGCAAGCTGCTGCATCCGCATGGCGTTTTCATTCCGCATTACAACCACAAGCCTTTGCCCGAGGGCGTCGCCACGTCGGTTTTGAGCTTTTTCTTTCTCTTCGCGCTGAGCTTTACCGTGCTGGCGCTGGCGCTGGCTTATGTGGGGGTGGATTTCATGACGGCCCTGTCGGGCGCGGCCACGGCGATTTCAAATGTCGGCCCGGGCCTCGGCGGCACCATCGGGCCGGCGGGCACGTTCGCCCCCCTGCCCGATGCGGCCAAATGGATATTGATTGCGGGAATGCTGCTCGGGCGGCTTGAGATTTTCACGCTGCTCGTGCTGTTCACCCCGCAATTCTGGCGGCGCTAGGTTATTGCACCACCAGGTTCATGTTGCTGCTGAGCGCCGGCATCATCGACGCGTCGATATCCGCCATCAGCTTTTCCAGGAATTCCAGCTGGCGTTTTTCACGCTCAGCCAGAGAGACGCTCTGCGGCATGACGAGCGTGCGGCGGAACTTCCACTGCATGCTGGTGCCCTCGCTGCGGTCGGCAATACGGACCGGGACGACCCGGACGGTCATGTTGAGTTCGTATTCGTCTTCGGTCCCGATATCGGCCCATTTCAGGGCAGAGTTCTTTTGCTTGATCTCGCGCAGATGCATGCTGGCCTCATCGACCATCACGCGCAGCGTCTGGTCGCCGCCCACGGCTTTGTAACGGTGCGCGGTGTAGCGGCGCAGGGCGTCGGTCGGGCTGACGACGAAGCGGCTGGAGATATCCTGCGGATCGGCGCCGGGATTGTAATTAAGAACGAAATCGACCGCATCGACACGCAGCGGCACCGGGGCCTTGTTCTCGAACGAGAATTGCGGCGTCGGCTTGCCGTCGAGATTGGTGCTCGAACAGGCGGACAAAGCCGCCATGGCGGCGAATATCATAAAAAATCGGCTAAACTGTTTCATGGTCAGGTCCCTTTCTATACGGAAGAACTAACGGGTTTAGTTTGGCAATTTTGCGGCAAGATCGTCCGGATTGAAACGATATTCACGGCTGCAGAACTCACACGTCATGGTGATGGAACCATCCACGGCCATATCGCGTATGTCCTCTCCGCTCATCATTTTCAGCATCGCGGCGATTTTTTTCTCGGAACAGCGGCACCCCTTGCGGATGTCCTGCGGCTCGAAAACGCGCACGCCTTCCTCATGGAACAGGCGGAAGAGAATGTCCTCGGATGTCAGGGCGGGGTCAAGCAGCTCCTCGTCCTTGCAGCTTTGCATCAGCACCATCGCGCGGCGCCAATCGTCTTCTTCGGCGTTGCCCAACGGCTTTCCGCCTTCTTCGGGCATGCGCTGGATCATCATGCCCTGCGCGCGCCATTGACCGCCCGCGGGCGCGGCGGAGAGGATAATGCCGGTCTGGATCTGTTCGGACTGGGTGAAGTAATGCTGAATGCTGTCGACAAGACCTTCGCCTTTCAGCTCGACGATACCCTGATAACGCTCCGTCCCCTCGCCCTGATCGACGGTAAAGGCGATATAGCCTTCGCCCATCATCTCGCGCAGCGTGGCATCGCCCGTGGGGAGATCGTCGGCATCGAACGTCGCGCAGCCGCGAATAACGCCCGCCGACGTCATATCGGCGACCAGCATCGAAAGCGCGCCCTTTCCCTGAACCTGAAGCGTAAAAATACCCTCATATTTCAGCATGGACGACAGCATCGCCGTCAGCGCGATCGTTTCGGCCAGCGCGCCGTTCACCGCCGCCGGATAGGCGTGGGCGGTCAGGATTTCATCGATCGCGGTATCAAGGCGCACGACGCGCCCGCGCAACGCGGAGCTTTCGAGTTGAAAGGGCAAAATGAAGTTTTTGTCAGTCATCGCAATATCACGTCTTGATTTTGTACCCCGTGCGGATCATCCACCAGCACAGCAGCGCCATAAAAATATTCATCACCGTCAGCAGCACAAAGCCGATCGTCAGGCTGCCGTCCGCGTGGCCGATAAAGCCGTAGCGGAAACCGTCGATCATGTAGAAAAACGGGTTCCAGTGGGCGATTTCACGCCAGACCGGCGGCAGTTGTTCCACCGAATAGAACGTGCCGGACAGGAAGGTCAGCGGCGTGACGATGAAGTTGGTCACGGCGGCGATATGATCGAATTTTTCCGACCAGATACCGGCGGCAAGGCCGATGGAGGATAAAAGCAGGCTGCCCAGCACGCCGAACGCGATCACATGCATGATCGAATGGATCGGCATGCCCGTAACGATTTCAACCACCAGCCCGGTCGCCAGACCGACGACCAGACCGCGCAGGACCCCGCCCATTACGTAACCGGTATAGAATTCACCCGCGGAAAGCGGCGGCATCAGGACATCGACGATGTTGCCCTGCACCTTGGCGATCACGATGGAGGACGAGGTATTGGCAAATGCGTTCTGGACCATCGTCATCATGATCAGGCCCGGGGCGATAAAGGTCATGTAAGGAATGCCATCGCCAATCGTCTGGGCAATCCCGCCAAAGGCCAGCGCGAAAACGGCGTAAAACAGCAGCGCCGTGACCATCGGCGCGATGATCGTCTGGGTATAGACATTGAGAAAACGGCCCACTTCCTTGCGGATAAGCGTGCTCAGCCCGATCACATTGATCCGGGGAATGCGGCGCGGGTGAAGGGAATGCGCGGGATGGGCGTGCTCGGCCATAATTTTTCTTTCAATATGAAGGCGTTAAAACATCACCAACATAAAGCGCCCCTAGGAATTTTCAAGATCCAGCGCTTGGGACTGGATTTCCCAAAGACGGGCAAAGGTCCCGCCCGGGCGGGCGATCAGGTCGGCAAAGCTGCCTTCCTCGATGATCCGGCCTTTATCGAGCACGATCACCCGGTCCACGTGGCGGACGGTCGAAAGCCGGTGCGCAATCAGGAACACTGTATGGCCCTTGAAAGAGTTTTCCATCGCGTAATGAATTTTCTTTTCCGAGATGCTGTCGAGGGAGGACGTGGCTTCGTCGAAAATGATGATTTCAGCCTGCCGCACCAGAGCGCGGGCGATCCCCAGGCGCTGGCGCTGGCCGCCGGACAGCTTGATCCCCCGCTCCCCGATCATCGTGCGGTCGCCCTCCGGCAGGCGGGACAGGAAATCGGTCAGCGCGGCCTGATCCAGCGCGCTGGCATACGAAGCTTCATCCACAGCCGGGCGGTCGATCAGGATATTGTCGCGGATCGACATGTTGAACAGCTCGACATCCTGCGGCACGAAACCGATCTGCCCCAGCCATTGCGATACCGGCACATGGCGCAGATCGACCCCGTCGACAAGGATCGCGCCGTCATGGGCGAGCATCTGTTTCATCAGCAATTTGATCAGCGTCGATTTGCCCGCGCCACTTTCCCCGACGAAGGCGATTTTCTCCCCGCGCTTAACGGTGAAATCGATGCCGTAGACGCCTTGCGCCTTTTCATTGTCGCGCCCGTATACGAACGACACTTTATCCAGCCTGATCTCCGACCAATCAGACGGAAGATCGCGCAGCGGCGCGATATCCATGGCCGCCGGGGTAATACGCAACGTTTCGATCAGGCGCGCGATGCCGTTACCGTATTCATAAATTTTCTCCTGAATGGCCGCGATGATTTCCAGTTCGGACCACAGGCGGAACGCGAGGAAAAAAGTCGCGGCGAACACGCCCGGCGTCATGTCGCCATCAAGCGTCAGCTTGAACCCCAGCCCCGCGAAGACGATCAGCCAGAAACCGGCGATGGCGTTGACGATACTCCAGCGCAGCAGGTTCTGGTGATACGCGCGAACGATCGCGTGCTGCCCCTGCCCCTCCAGCACAAGCCCGGCGTTTTCGACATAACGCTCAAGATGGAACGATTTTACCGTGCGGATGGAGCTGACGAATTCATACACACCGCCAAGAAGGTTTTCGAAGGTCTGGTTGAATTTGTCGTACAGGTTGAAATACGGCTTGGCGAAGTGCCACGACGCCAGGCCATAGGTCAGGGCAAAGAGAATATACAGCGCCAGATAATAATCCGGCATGACGACCAGGAAAAAGGAAATGCCGATCGCCACCGTCTGGCCGAGCAGCGCGAAAACGTCCCAGCGCAGGTGGCGGGCCATTTCCTGATACCCGCGGCGCCCGGTCATGACGCGTTGAAGTTTTTTGCCGGATTCATTGCGCTCATGCCATTCGAGCGGGAGGCTGTTCAGATGCGCGATGCTGAACAATGTCAGCGCGCGGGACGCCTTTTCATAGGCGCGGACTTCGGGCGTAAAGATAATGTTGGGCGTCAGCACCAGCCAGTAAACGGCCAGGAACCCGAACAGCACCCATGCGTAATAACCCGGGTCGGCCATCAACGCGCCGCTTTCAAACCCGTCGATGACGTAACCGATGACGATCGGGATCAGGCCGAAAATCGTGTACCGCACCATGCGGAAAGCGGCAAAGCTCAACACCGTCGCCTTATACGGCGACGTGAAAAACCACATCCAGCGGACGACGCTGGACGTGTGGAGGGGCGCCTTGTCCCGGGACGGGACGACGATGGGATCGGTCGGCGGTGCGGACATGGACCACACCCTACAGAAACCTTGGCGTCCCGGCAAGATGCCGCCATAATGGAGCGATGGAAAACGCGCCGAAAAAATCCGCCCGCAAACCGCCGAAAAAAATTACGCCGACCTATCTGCATAATGCCGGGCTGGCGTATCTGGAGCGTTTCCCCACCAGCTCCGGCCATTTTCGCGGCGTGATGATGCGCAAGGTCGAGCGGTCATGCCGTTTTCATGCCGATCAGGACCGCGCCGCCTGTGCGCAGATGGTCGAGGATGTCATCACGAAATTCCGTGAGATGGGATTGCTCAATGACGCGGCCTATACACGGGGCATGGTCAATTCCCTGCGCCGCCGGGGCGCGTCCGCGACCGCCATCAAATCCAAGCTTGCCGCCAAGAGCCTTGCGGCGGACGACGTGACGCAGGCCCTTGCCGAACATGCCGAAGAAGGCGGCGCGGACGATCAGGGCGCGGCGCTTCTCCATGCGCGCAAACGCCGGATCGGGCCGTTTCGTCCGGTAGCGAAGGAAATCAACCGGGATAAGGAACTCGCCGCCCTCGCCCGCGCGGGATTTTCCTATGACGTGGCGGAACGCGCCCTGTCGATGGACCCGGATGAAGCGGAAGAACGCATTCGTTCTATGACGTGATATCTTCGGTCGGCGGCGTTTTGGCCGGGGCGTAACCGCTGCCGCTCGGCGGAACGTAATTCGATACGCGCTTGGGCGGGAATACCAGCGTCGCCGTCGTCCCCACGCCTTTTTGCGAGAACAGCTCGAGCGCGCCGCCATGCAGGCTGACAAGCGATTTCACCAGCGTGAGGCCAAGGCCCGCGCCGGATTCCGCGCGGCTCATTTCCGCGCCGTTGACCTGACCGAACGCCGAGAGGGCTTTTTCGATTTCGGCCTCGGTCAGACCGATCCCCGTATCCGTCACCGACAGGCGCAGCGAACCCGCCGTATCGACTTCGGCGCCGATGGTGATGCGGCCGCCATCCGGCGTATATTTCACGGAGTTGGACAGCAGGTTCATCAGCATCTGTTTTACCGCATGGCTTTCCCCGATCAGGCGCGGCGCATCCGGCCCGACAAGGTTGTTGACGATAAGCTTGCTGTCCTGAACCTTCGGCGCGATAAGATCGAGGCAGGTCTTGACCGTTTTCTGAAGGTCGATGACGCCTTCGTTAAGCTGACGCTCCCCGGCTTCGATACGGGAAACGTCGAGGATTTCGTTGATGACGTTGAGCAGCTTTTTACCGCTGTCGTAAATGTCGCGGGCGTATTCATAGTATTCCTTCCGCCCGACCGGACCGAACACTTCGTTTTTGATGATTTCAGAGAAGCCGATAATCGCGTTCAGCGGCGTGCGCAGTTCGTGCGACATGTTGGCGAGGAATTCGGATTTCGCGCGGGACGACAGGTCGGAATGCACCTTGGCGTCGCGCAGGGCAATTTCCGCCTCCTTACGCTTGGTGATGTCTTCCATGCTGCCTTCGAAATACAGAAGATTGTCTTCTTCGTCATGAACGCAGCGGACGTTTTCGTTGACCCAGATAACGTCGCCGTCCTTGCGGCGCACCTGAAGCTCGATCTGTGAATTGCCGCCGGTGGCCTGCAGTTCTTTCAAGAAACGCGAACGCAGGGCCGTATCGACGTAAACCTGCGTGTTGGCATTGCGGATATCGCGCAGGATCTCTTCCGGCGCGGCATAGCCCAGAATGCGGGCCATCGACGGGTTCGCGGACAGGAACAGGCCGTCGGGCGTGATCTGGTAGATGCCGCCGGCGGCGTTTTCAACGATGGTACGGTATTTTTTCTCCGCCTCTGACAAGGCGCGTTCGGCGCGGCGGCGCTCCTCCACGTCGGTAAAGGTGCCGACGACGCGCAGCGTCTTGTTTTCATCCTGACGGATCATGGACACGGCAAGTTCGACAGCGCGGAACGTGCCGTCTGACGTGCGCAGGCGCGTAAAGGCGCGGTAGGCCTGTTTATGGCCCTTGATAAGCTGCTGGAAGTTTTCTTGCTGCTCCGCCTGATCCTGCGGGTAAAGCATTTCAAAAAGATTGCGGCCCAGAGAGCGGTTGACCGGGAACCCCGTGACCTTTTTCCATGTTTCGTTGAGGAACAGCAATTCGCCATCCACCCCGGTTTCGAAAATGATGTCGCTGACGGAATCGATCACGGCGCGGTTTTCACGCTCCGCCTTGCGCAGCGCGCCGTTGAGCTTTTCACGCTCGTTGATCTGGGTGTTGAGTTCAAAGTTTTTCTGCGCCAGCTCTTTGTTCATTGAGGCCAGACGCAGCGATTGTTTCTGGTTGTTGCGGACATAAAGCGTCCCGATCAGCGTCAGCGTCACCCCGAACAGCAGCATCAGGAACGGGATTTTTTTCAGGAAGGCTTCGCGCTGGTCAAGCTGAAGGCCGATGCGGATATCGAGCGCCTTATCGGCCAGCGTTTCCTGAAACGCGCCTTCATATTCCTTGCCCGACGCGCCGTCACGGTCCAGACGTTCCATCCCCGCGAGCGCCGCGCCGGATTTGCCATCAATAATATGCACGGACCGGAACGCTTCACCGCGTTTGATCCATTCCGCACCGAACGGCGTATGCAGGCGGAAAAAGCCCACGACCATATCCCCGCCGCCGCGCCCGTCATCCAGCCGGCGCAGCAACGCCAACGGACGGACCGACGCGTTTTCAACATTCATCAAGGCATGAATTTTCGTCTGCGGCAGGTCGTCGATCAACGTATGCGGTTTTGCGGCTTCGCGTTTGGATAAAACATATTTGAGGAAGTCCGCATTGGGATTGATGATGAATTCGGGATAAACCAGCGGGTCCATCGTGCGCGTGGACAGCGGCATGACGGTCAGATCGCCTTCGCCCCGGTCATGAATCCAGTAAACCTGGTCAAACAGGTCCAGATTGGGCAGCGACGAACGCAGCGTGTCGAGGGCCGCGTCCTGCTGCATGCTGCCGGACAGGGAAAGATACAGGGCCGAGGTGGCCATGGCGTCTTCAATTTCGTTGATGGTCGCGACGATGCGCTGATTGCCTTCCTGCGCGGTTTTCGCAAGGCCTTCGTTGACGATTTCCTGCATGAAGACGCTCAGCGTCGCGTACGCCGTCACGGTCAAAATCAGGCCGTTCAGAAACACCATCAGCTGCGCCATGTTACTGGACAGCCATCCGGTTGATTTCATGGGCAGCGGCGGTTCAAGCCCGGCCCGGTAATTGTCGTTTCCGACGGTGTTCATTGCGCGCTTCCTGATCCCTACGCAGGAATATGAGTTTTATCCATCCTCACTGTGCGGCATCAGGGTTAACAGACCGCTAACGCCCCGGCTTTTCCCGCTGAAAAACCATGCATTTTCCGTAAATCATACCATGAATACACAGGCCATTGCGAAGACGGGCGCTTGACACGGGAGGGTTGTTGGCCCTTTACTGTTAATACTTATTAAAATCCAAAATCTGTCAGGAGATTATAATGGCCCAAGATCAGGAC
Source organism: uncultured Pseudobdellovibrionaceae bacterium (assembly GCA_964409255.1). Taxonomy (GTDB): domain Bacteria; phylum Pseudomonadota; class Alphaproteobacteria; order Micavibrionales; family Micavibrionaceae; genus CAYPCP01. The sequence goes on along the minus strand of CAYPCP010000029.1, from coordinate 7,891 downwards.
AATTCCCCGAATCCATTCGGCTTCCAGCCGGATTTCTCGGCGTTTTTCACCGGGTTTCAATCGGCCCTGCCCGCGGGCGCTAAATCCTTCATGGAAACGCAGCGCCGCAACATTCAGGCGATCTCCGAAGTGCAGAAAAACGCGATGGCCAGCTGGCAGGCGCTGACGCAGCGTCAGGTGCGCATGATGTCGCAGTTCGTGCAGGACAACGCCGGGATGGCGCAGGAAATCATGAAGGAAGGCACGCCGGAAGAAAAAGTCGCGCGTCAGGCCGACATCTTCAAAAAGGCGTATGAAGCATCCGTCGCGCAAACGCAGGAGCTTGCCTCCCTCATCGCGCAATCGAACAAGGAAACGGCGGAGATTTTCAACCGCCGCTTTGCCGCTTCGGTCAACGAAATCAAAGACACGCTGCAAAAAGGCAGCAAAGCCGCCTAAGGCGCTTTCAACATACAAAGGAAGGGCCGCTGAAAAGCGGCCTTTTTATTACGATGACGATTACATTCGACGATTTCATGAAAGTAGATATCCGTGCCGGGCGCATTACCGAGGTGTTCGATTACCCGGAAGCGCGCAAGCCCGCCTATAAACTGACCGTGGATCTTGGCCCGGAGATCGGGATCAAAAAATCGTCCGCGCAGGTAACGCAGAATTACACCAAGGAAGAATTGATCGGGCGCCACGTCCTCGCCGTCGTCAATTTTCCGCCCAAACAGATCGGCAAATATATGTCGGAGATCCTTGTGCTGGGCGTGCCCGACGCCAACAACAATGTCATGCTGATCGCGCCCGACCGCGACGTGCCGCTTGGCGGCCGGCTGTATTGATTACAGCGGCAGTTCGATAATCACCTTCAGGCCGCCATGCGCGGCGCTGTCATCAAGCGAAATTCTGCCGCCATGCGCCAGCACGATATCCTGCGCGATGGCAAGCCCCAGACCGACACCGCCGGTTTTCTGATTCCGTGACGCCTCGCCACGGAAAAACGGCTTGAACACTTCATCGCGCAGGTGGATCGGGATGCCGGGGCCGTTATCTTCCACGACGATGTCGATATGGTCGCCGTTCTGCGCCGCATGTATCCATACGCCGCCGCCGTATTTGGCCGCATTGCCGACCATATTGGTCATGCAGCGTTCAAACGCCATCGGGCGCAGCATCAGGGAAAGATCGCCTTCGCTGACAATCTCGACCTGCGCGCCCTCACGCTTTGCCGCCGCCGCCACGCGCGCGAGAATGATATTGAGGTCCACGCGCTCCGGCTGTTCTTCCCCCTCGCCGCGGGCGAAATCCAGATAGGCGCTGATCATCTTTTCCATGTCATGCACATCGGCCTTCATGTCGCGGATATCTTCGCTGTCGCCCATCATCTCAAGCTGAAGCTTCATCCGCGTCAGCGGCGTGCGCAGATCGTGCGAAACACCGGCCAGCATGGCCGTGCGCTGGTGAATCTGGCGATTGATCCTCTCCCGCATATCAAGGAACGCGCGGGCGGCCTGACGCACTTCACGGGCGCCTTCCACTTTGAAGAACGGAACGTCGCGCCCCTTGCCCAGTTTTTCGGCGGCGATCGCCAGACGGCGGATCGGGCGGATCTGATTGCGCATGAACAAAACCGCAATCCCCAGAAGCACGATGGACGACAGCGCCATCCACAACAGGAAGATATAAGACGTGGAAGAAAACAAACGGCGCTGCGGCGACGTTACGGTCAGCACGCCTTTGTCCAGCTGCACGCCGACTTCCACCCATTTTTCTTCGCCTTCAACATGGATGTCGTACGGGCGGCGCACCTGCTGTTCGATCTGACGGGCAAGCGTTTCTGCCACGGCGGAATCCCACGCGGCGCGCGGATGGAAACGCTGAACGCTCTGTTCCAGCACGTCGCCCTCGCGGTAACCGACGCTCAAACCCAGACGCTGACGGTAGTATTTGTCGATCGTGGCGATGTTTTCGATGCCGGATGAACGCTCGACCTCGTCCGCGATCACGGCGATTTCACCGGCGACCGCGAACGCCATGCGATCCGTGATCTTGGTCCAGTGGCGGTCGATAAAGATATACGTCGCGAACACCTGGATCAGCAAGATCGGCACGATCAGGATCAGCAGCGAGCGCATAAACAATGTGCGCGGCAGCACGCTTTTCACGCTCGATTTGACCTTGGAAAAATAATTTTTCATGTCGCGTTTTCCACCCTCAAAAGATATCCCTTGCCGCGCACGGTCTGAAGATGACGCGGCGATTTGCTGTCTTCACCCAGTTTTTTGCGAAGGCGCGTCACCTGCACGTCAATCGTGCGTTCGCCCGCATCCATATCGCAAAGACGCGCAAGATCTTCGCGCGATAAGATTTCACCTGCGCGGCTGGACAGCGCCTTTAAAAGCGTTTCTTCGACATCGGTGAGAACGACACGTTCGCCGCCCGCGCCATGCAGCGCCTTCTCCCCCGGCTGATACCGCCACGGCCCGATGGTCACCGGGCCGGATTCTTCGGCGCGATGTTTGGGGCGACGGCGCAAAATCGCCTGAAGCCGCAGGACCAGTTCCCGCGCATCGAACGGCTTGCTCAGATAATCGTCCGCGCCCGATTGAAACCCGGCGACGCGGTCGTCGGTTTCCGATAAAGCCGTCAGCAGCAGGACAGGAATATCCGTCGTCTGCCGCAGTTCCGCCGTCAGGCTGCGCCCGTCCTGTCCCGGCATCATCACGTCGAGCACCATGGCATCGAATTGCGCGGCGGCGAGCAGCGTCTTGGCCTGCGCGGCGTCTGCCGCCGTAAATGACATGAAGCCGTGTTCGCTTAGATACCGCGACACCAGTTTTCGAATGCGGTCGTCGTCATCCACCACCAGAATGTGGGGAAGCGTCTGAAAATCCGTAATCACAGCGGTATCGGCCATATCCGTTTTTAACATTGCGCTGCGCCGCCGGAAAGGGCGCGCTTGCATTTTACGGTAAAATTGCAAAATATAGGCGACTTAACACGTTTCAACGAAAGGTATCCCCATGGCAGCCCCCTCCTCTTTCAGCGACCGCGACGGTCTGATCTGGATCGACGGTAAAATCCTGCCGTGGCGCGAGGCCAATATTCACATCCTTACGCACGGCCTTCATTACGCAAGCGCCGTCTTCGAAGGCGAGCGCGCGTATAGCGGCATGATTTTCAAGGACGACCTGCATTCGCAGCGTCTCGTCCGTTCCGCCGATCTGATCGACATGGAAATGACCATGACGGCACAGGAAATCAGCGACGCGAAACAGGAAATCCTCGCAGCCAACAAACTGACCGACGCCTATCTGCGCCCGGTCGCGTGGCGCGGCAGCGAACAGATGGGCATCGCCGCGCAGCTGACCAAAACCCACGTTGCCATCGCCTGTTGGGAATGGCCCAGCTATTTCAGCCCGGAAACGCGCGAGAAAGGCATTTCCCTGCAGACCGCCAAATGGCGCGCGCCGATGCCGGGCACGGCCCCCACGGCCAGCAAGGCATCCTGTCTTTACGCCACGCACACCATGGCCAAGCACGCCGCCGAACGGGCGGGGTATGTCGATGCCCTGATGCTTGATTATCGCGGCCAGGTTGCCGAAGCCACGGGCGCAAACTTTTTCATGGTCAAGGACGGCGTCCTCAAAACACCGACGCCGGATTGCTTCCTCAACGGCCTGACCCGCCAGACGGTCATCGAACTGGCCAAAGATCTGAAAATCCCGTTCGAGGAAACCGTCATCATGCCGGAAGAGATTCCGGGCGCGGATGAAATCTTCCTCACCGGCACCGCCGCCGAGGTGACCGCCGTCGGCAAGATCGACAATAATCAGTTCACGGTCGGCCCGGTGACCCGCCAGCTGCGCGACGCCTATGAATCGCTGGTCCGGTCGAAAAAGGCCAAAGCGGCCTAAATCGCCATAGTTTATTGATATATAACAAAAAAGCGCCCCACCCCGGGCGCTTTTTGCGGTTTATTAATTTTTTTCAGTATAATGAAGGCACAATTACATAAAACGCCAAAACGGGTTTTTTAGGGACGTAATAGAGTGGCCGGTTTAACCAGAGAACAGATGTTAAAGACGTGGCAGGGCCTGCAAGGCATGCTCAAGGGTCTGCCGTCTGACATGGTTCCGGTGACGAGCGTCAGCACGCTCAGCGATGCCGCGCTCAAAGCCAGCATCGATGCCCAGCTTACCAGCGTCGACAACAACGCCGACATCCCCGGACAACGCGCCGCCATGGACCCGAACGGCGCGGTGCCGAACCTGTCCAACGGCAACGCCCTCACCGCCAAACCCGGCGCGCGCGCTGCCGCCATCAACGCGCTTAAATCGGCCGTCGCCAACCCGGCCACCGCAGATCTCGGACAATTCCATGCCGTTCTTGCCGCGTATTCCGAGGATCTGGATCTGACGATCCCCGATTTCAAATTCGACGATATTATTACCGACAAAGAACGCGCCGCCGCCGAGACCATCGCCGCGCGTCTTGAAGCCAACGAAAACGCGCCGCAGATCCGCGCCGCCTTCACCGCGCAAGGCGCGACGATCCAGCAGCAGCAGATCGCCGCCGCCAAGGCCGAAGCCGACCGCAAGGCCGCCGAAGAAGCCGCCCGCATTCAACAAAGCAATCTGCAAGGCGGCGTCGATGCGCATCTTGCGGCCATGGGCTATATCAAAGCCGATCAGATCGGCTTGCTGACCGCGCAGCAGCGCGCAAACTGGGTGACGCAGTTCATGATCGACCGTTCGCCGGTTTTGACGCGCGACGGTTCGGCATCGAATAAATATGGCGATCTCGGCCAGCAGCAGGCCGCCGCCGTCAACATGGGTGCCGATTACGGCGTCAACCCCGCCGCCCTTGAAATTCTTTATGCCGGCCGCACCGGCGAGCAGATGCAGACGGAAGTCAAGGCATGGCTCGAAAGCGGCGACGTCAACCAGATTAAAATGGCGCAGGCCACGCTCGGCGTTTCGGTCACGGGCGTTGTCGACAATGCAACTTACACCACAGGCGCCGCCTATATCACCAAGGGCGTCGCAACCAACCTGAACGGTATTCCGCATATCCAGAACGTCACGGGCAGCATCAACCCGTCCCTGACATGGAAGGCCGCCAACGAAGGCTCGATTTATATTCCGACGGTCGAGGAACTGCGCGCCGCCGGGCTGAGCGAAGCGCAGCTTGAAATGATCGCCGCCGCAAAACCGGCGTCGGAAATTCTCGCCGCCCGTCAGGCCCTGTCCGGCAAACCGCGCGACCAGTTCACAGAGGCCGACAAAGACATATGGGTCCAGGACACGCGCGAAGAACTGATCGCCAACGCCTACATCAACGATCCCGCGCTTTACACCAAGGTCACGACGGCGCATAACGCGGCGCTCGCCGGCCAGACCCTGAACGTCTCCGCCCCGGCCTCCGCCGCCGCGCAGCAGCAAGAATTCGTCACCAATTACAACAGCATCCCCGCAACGGTGGCATCCGCCGACCCGAACGCCATCACCATGGCGGACGGGCGCGTTTTTGCCGACCTGCCGCCCGGCGTCAAAGATATGTTCGAAGCCAAGCGCGCGGTTGAAGAAGCCGAACGCAGCCTGCAGCAGGTGAATATGCAGACGGGCGGTTTCCGCACCGACCCGCAGACGGGTAAGGAATATTATTACGATCTCGCGCAGGAACGTCTCAAGGCCGAAGCCGTCGCTGATTCCACCTATGTTCTTTATGACGCCAAAGAACTCGAACTGCGCCAGAACGGCACGTTCGGCAGTGTGATGGAATATATCCGCAAGATCGAAACCGGCGAAATTCAGCCATCGGCAGCGCAGCCCCCGGCGGGCACCGGCACCACGCCGCAAAATGACACGCCTGCCGTCGACACGGAGATCGTAACCTCCTCTACCCGCGGCCTGTGGACGGGCACCGAAAACATCGACGTCCCCGCCGTGAAAGGCGACCGCCTGTTCAATCCGGACGGTTCGTTCAACGGCACGTTCAACGCACAAACGGATCAACCGACCGGCGCAGCCCTCGCCATCGATCAACGTTTCCAGAGCGCGCTGGATTACCCGAACACCACCGCCGACCCGGAATTTCAGGCCCAGCTCGACGCCTATGCCGCCCGGATGCGCGCGCAAATGACCAACGACAACACGCCCGGCCTGAATTAAGCCTTTTTCCACGGATGACCCCCGCCGGGGTTGATCGCATCCCCGGTTTTGCGCTTTACTCAGACCATCGTAAAACAAGGAATGGACCGCCATGACCGTTGAAACCGTTCGCGCCTTTTTCAAGCATAAGGCCCCCGAAATCGAAGTCACCGAACACGCCATGCCGACCGCGAGCGTCGCCGAAGCCGCCGCGACGATCGGCGTGGAACCCGGCCAGATCGCCAAGACGCTGGCCGTAAAAAGCGGCGAGCGTATCGTTCTGGTCGTCGTGCGCGGCGATGCGCGTCTGGACAACAAGAAATTGA
>CAYPCP010000029.1:0-1418 GCA_964409255.1 uncultured Pseudobdellovibrionaceae bacterium | reverse complement strand
GCCGCATTCGGCGGGCGCCCCAGCATGCTGGGCGTCGATGTGGTGGCGGAGATTACCGGCCATCCCGTGGGCGGCGTGTGCCCGTTCGGCCTTCTCACCGACCTGCCGGTTTATTGCGATGTGAATTTGAAGGATTTCGATCTGGTGCATCCCGCCGCCGGGTCGCGCAACAGTTCGGTGTGCATTGCACCCGGCCGCCTTGCCGAACTGACGAACGCGCAATGGACGGATGTCTGTCAGGCGTTCAGCGAAACCAAAGCGGCGTAAGAATTATTCCGTGACCTTTTTGACGAACTGGGATTTCAAACCCATCTGCCCGATGCCGGGAATTTTGCAGTCGATATCGTGATCGCCCTTCACAAGGCGGATGCTTTTAACCTTCGTGCCGACTTTCACGACGGAGGATGACCCCTTCACCTTCAGGTCCTTGATGACCGTCACGGTATCGCCGTCCTTCAGCTCGGTGCCGTTGGCGTCGCGCACGATCCCATCGCCCTGTTCGGCATCATCGTCGGCTGCGGCCGCGGACCATTCATATGCACATTCCGGGCAAATCAGAAGCGAACCGTCTTCGTACACATACGAAGAATTGCATTGCGGGCACGGCGGTAAATTACTCATTCGATATCCTAGTTGTTAAAGCGGAAGAGAATAACGTCACCGTCGGCAACGACATATTCCTTGCCTTCCTGACGGAGCTTGCCGGCATCCTTCGCCGGGCCTTCGCCGCCCAGCGTGGTGTAGTCGGAGAACGCGATGACTTCGGCCTTGATGAAGCCTTTCTTGAAATCCGTATGGATGACACCGGCGGCATCGGGCGCTTTGTCGCCGCGGTGGATGGTCCAGGCGCGCGCTTCTTTCGGCCCCGCCGTGAAGTATGTTTGCAGGCCGAGCAGATCGTAACCCGCGCGGATGATTTTGTTCAGGCCGGGTTCTTCGAGCGCGAGAGATTCAAGGAATTCCTTTTTCTCTTCTTCACTGCCGAGCTGGGCGATATCGGATTCGATGGCCGCGCTGATCACGACGGCGGTCGTGCCCTGCGCCTTTGCCATATCGGCCACTTTCTTCGTCCAGTCATTCCCTGAGGCTGCCTCGTCTTCGCTGACGTTGCAGACATACAGAATGGGTTTCGACGTCATCAGGTGCAGGCCATGCATCCACGCGACTTCATCTTCGTTCGACGGTTTTACCGTGCGGGCGGAATTTCCCGCCTCCAGCGCCGTCTGAATTTTCTTCATGAAATCCAGTTGTTCCTGAAGCGCCTTGTCGCCCTTTGCCTTACGCGCGAAATTGTCCGCCTGCTTGGTCAGGGAATCCAGATCCGCCAGCATCAATTCCGTTTCGATGATTTCCGCATCGCGCAGCGGATCGACGGACCCTTCGACGTGCGTGATATCGCCGTTTTCGAAACAGCGCAG
>CAYPCP010000028.1:0-18156 GCA_964409255.1 uncultured Pseudobdellovibrionaceae bacterium | reverse complement strand
TTGGCTGGACTATAACGGCTACTCCATGGTCACCAAACCGACCAAGGAATTCGTGGACTCTTCAGGCCGCCGCAAAATCAAGGGCAACATGGATATCGAACTGGCGATCGACGTGATGGAAATGGCCGAAAAGGTCGACCACATCATCATCTTCTCCGGCGACGGCGATTTCCGCCGCCTGATCGAGGCCGTCCAGCGCAAAGGCGTGCGCGTATCGGTGGTCAGCACGATCCAGTCCTCCCCGCCGATGGTCGCCGACGAACTGCGCCGACAGGCCGACAGCTTTATCGATCTTCAGACATTGATCCCGGAAATTGGCCGGGATGGCGTGCGCGGCGGCGGCAGCACCCCTCCCCGCGGCGGTAATTTCAACGACGATTTTTCCGATGACAACGGAACGGTGTATGCCACGCAATAAGGCAAAGCCCGTATAAGAAAAACCCGCGATTACGCGGGTTTCTTTTTTTGACGTTTCGTCATGAGTTTGTTGAGCGCGTGGATATAGGCCCGCGCCGACGCAACCAGCGTGTCGGCATCTGCGCCGGATCCATTGACGGTCTTGCCGTCTTCTTCGAGACGCACCGTGACCTCGGCCTGCGCATCGGTGCCGCCGGTAATGGCATGGACCTGATAGAGCTGCAGCGTCGCGTTTTCATGCGGCACGATGGTGCGGATCGCCTTGAAGATCGCATCGACGGGGCCGTTGCCTTCGACATCCGCCTTATGCAGTTTTCCATCGATTTCCAGTTCCATCTGCGCTTTCTGCGGACCCGTTGTTCCCGCCTGCACCTGCAGCGAGACGAACTGCACTGCATCGTGTTCGGTCGCGACCTCGTCTTCGATCAGGGCGATGATGTCTTCATCGAAGATCTGCTTTTTCTTATCCGCCAGATCCTTGAAACGCTTGAAGAAGTCCTGCAGCGCGTTATCGCCCAGTTCATAGCCCAGCTCCGCGATTTTCGCCTTGAGCGCGGCACGGCCCGAATGTTTACCCAGCACCAGTTCGGAACGCACAAGGCCGACCGATTCCGGCGTCATGATTTCATAGGTCGAGGCATGTTTCAGCACACCATCCTGATGAATGCCGCTTTCATGCGCGAAAGCATTGGCGCCGACGATTGCCTTGTTCGGCTGTACCGCGAAACCGATCGTCGTGGACAATGTGCGCGAGGCGCGCGTGATCATCGTGCTGTCAACGCCGCACTCGAAAGGCATGCGATCGCCACGGACCTTAAGAGCCATGACGACTTCTTCGAGCGCGGCATTCCCTGCGCGCTCGCCGATGCCGTTGATCGTGCATTCGATCTGACGCGCGCCGTTCTGCACCCCGGCCAGTGAGTTGGCGACCGCCAGACCCAGATCGTTATGGCAGTGCACCGACAAAATCGCCTTATCGATGTTGACGACATTGTTGCGCAAATGCGCGATAAGCTGGCCAAATTCATCCGGCACGGCAAAGCCCACGGTATCGGGGATATTGATCGTGGTCGCACCGGATTTGATCGCGGTTTCCACGGCACGGCACAGGAAATCCCAATCCGAGCGCGTGGCATCCATGCCCGACCATTCGACGTTATCCGTGTATTTGCGCGCGCGCGTCACGCTGGCCGCGATGGAATCGAGCACCTGCGCCTCATCCATCTGCAACTGATACCGCATATGCTGCGGGCTGGTGGAAATGAAAGTATGAATGCGACGGTTGGCAGCCGGGGCCAGCGCCTCACCCGCCACATCGATATCGCGTTCGATGGCGCGGGACAGGCCGCAGACAGTGGCGCGTTTAATCGTTTTTGCAATTTCATGAACCGCTTCCCAGTCGCCCTGCGAGGCAATCGGGAAACCCGCTTCGATCACATCGACGCCCATATCGTCGAGCAGGCGGGCAATCTTCAGCTTTTCTTCGAGGTTCATCGAGCAGCCCGGCGATTGTTCACCATCGCGCAGGGTCGTGTCGAAAATGATGACGCGGTCTTTGGAATTATTCTGTTGTGCTTGTGCGGACATCGTCCGGCTCCTTTTTTAAACGTTCAGTTTCTTTTTTTGATTTTTTGTTTAACCCCTGAACGCAGGCGTCTTGTGACGCCTCATGCCCGGTCAGGGGGTCATAAGGAGGAGGGTAAGGAGCGGAAGAAGCTTCAGACCTTTTTGCATGGAACGTATATAAGCCGAAATCATGCTGCGCGGGCAAGCTTTTTTACAGGGTGAAGAGCGGACGCGCCGCCGGGCCGGCGTGGACAGGGCGGCCGTCCCGGTCATATCGATCCATCGCCGGCGCATGGCGCGGCATGGAAGGCGTATCGCCCGGGGGGAAGATTTCAGCAACCCCGGCATGAGTGAAGCGGCCATCCACCGAGACGCTGTAGGCGCAAAAATCATAAGCCAGGCGGGATTTCGTGTCGGTCGTGTGCGGGTCAGTCATGTGAATACCTTTATGAAAACAACTTAACGGGCGTCTTAATTTCCCGGCTGGGCCGGACGGGGCGGCAGACGCGTTTGCGGCCGCGAAAGCCATTGCGAGACATCGCCGCTGACGGCTGTGTAAACTTTCTTGGCCAGCGCACGGAAATGGATATCGTTGCGGAACCATTGCAGCATCTCGTCCCCCATGAATAGCGTCATGTCCTCTATGTCATCCTGAAATTCTTTCAGATCGGGCATTGTCAAAGCGCAGCGGGCAAATAAAGGGGATGCCGGTTCAGCCATGGTCCTTGTACCTGCGCCGAACACCTCAATCATTTCATTGGTCACAGAAAAGACCGGGCGCGCGGGAATGGCCTTTGTCCGCACGGCGATAAAGCCATCATGGGTCTGCTGATACAGCGTGAAAAGCACGTTCGGCTCGCCGGCTTTGTCCCGGATGACCCAACCCAGCTCATGCGCGCCGGCGGAATGGCGAACCTCTATGCGCTGCTGCGCTATGTCCTTGAAATCGAGCCGAGACCAGCAAGACCCCGCAGGGGGCTGAATCCGCGACAGATAGCCGGGACCGCCATAGTTAAAGTTAGACTTGGGGCGCACAGAATTACTCATGGCGTCGTTTGTAAAAGGTCGTTTTTATTATGTCAATGATTAATCGGCTTTGGTTTCATCCGCTGCCAGCGTCCGGGCTTCGCCGGGGAGCATGACGGGGATGCCGTCGCGGATCGGATAGGCCAGACCGGCGCGTTCGGAAACCAGCTCCTGCCTGTCGGCGTCATAGCGCAGCAGGCCCTTCGTCACAGGGCAGACGAGGATTTCGAGCAGTTTGGGATCGACGGTGTAGGACATGGGGAGGTTATAGCGCCTTAATGCTTGCCGTCGCAAGGGCCGCTCACGGCCATCTCAAGAAGCGTCATGAAAAGGTTCGCGCGCGCCTTGCAGCATTCAGCCTCGAGCAGCGCCTGCTTCTCCCGCGCGTCAAACGGGCAGATCATCGCCAGACAGGTGATCAGGCGGTTATCCGCCGCGCCTTCGATGGCCTGCCAATCGCAATTCAAACCCTGCAAGGAGAAATAAGCCTCCAGCATGCGGGTCAGGCGCTCACGGTCGATACCAAGGCAATCGGCGTTTTCCTTGTCCTTGGGGTAAGACCAGTCAGGCCGGACACGGCGATAGCCGTCACGCAGGGGATTTTCTTCGGCGATACGGAACCGCGCCACGCCCGTCAGGGTAATAAGATAACGGCCATCGTTTGTTTCTTCGAAATGCGTGATGCGGCCCGCGCAACCAGTCTGATAAAGACCGACGGTATCATCGTCGCTTAAAGTGCGCGGAATAGTGCGCGGCTGCACCATGCCGATCATGCGGCCATTGCGCAACGCGGCATCCGTCATCGCCAGATAACGCGGTTCAAAAATGTTGAGCGGCAGTTGACCGCCCGGCAGGAGGAGCACCCCGTTGAGCGGGAAAATCGGTAGATCGTCGGGGAGATCGTCCTGTTTCATGGGAGTAAATTAGGGCGCCAAACAATCAAGAGAACAGCACGCGGGACAATTTTTTGCGGCCGGCAATGGTCAGCGGGTCGGACGGTCCCATCGCATCAAAAAACTTAAGGATTTGTTTACGGGCCGCTTCTTCGTTCCAGGTGCGGTTCCGGGCAAAACTTTCAAGAAGCGTGTCGATCGCCTGTTCTTTCTGACCGCCTGCGAACTGTGCGGACGCCAGGTCGAAACGGGCCTGATGATCGTCGGGATTGGCCGCGATCGCCTTTTGCAGTTTGGCGATATCGCCACCACCGCCCGCCTGCGCGAGTTCGAGGGCCGTTTTTACCGCCGTCAGCGCCGACGATTTTGCCATGTCGTCTGGGGCGTTATCGATGAATTGCTGCGCATGATCGAGCTGACCCGCGGCGATAAACGTGCGCACAATCCCTGCATAGGCATCGGCGTTTTTGTCGTCCTGCTGCAAAATCTGCGCATATATCGCCTGCGCCGTGGCCGGATCACCTTCGGCCAGCGCCGCCGCAGCCCCTTTAAGCGCTTCGGGAATATCGATGGCGCCGGGGGCATTTTGCTTGGCCATTTGCACAAGCTGGTTGATCAGTTTTTTAATCTCGCTGGCGGGCTGCGCACCGGCAAAACCCGTCACGGGTTGACCGCCGAAAAACGCCATCACCGTCGGGACGGATTGAATGCGCATCATCTGCGCGAGCTGCTGATTGTCGTCGATATTGACCTTGGCCAGCAAAACATCGCCTTTTGCCTCTGTGACGGCGGCTTCCAGCACCGGCATCAATTGTTTGCAAGGCCCGCACCACGGCGCCCAGAAATCGACCAGCACAGGTTTATCCATCGATGCGCGGATAACTTTCTGTTCAAAGTCGTTCATCGACGCATCGAAGATGAATGCGGCATTCGCGGCGGGAGCCGCAGGCTGCGAAGATCCTAAACCAAACAGGGCCATGATTATCTATCCTCCATCCGGCGCCGCGGATGACAGATCCACGATATGGGGGGTATGCCCCGTGCTTTCAATGAACTTGATCAGATCGGCGGGTTTAACGCCGATCGTCATGGTATTGAGCAGCGGGTGGTAATTCACTATTTCCGTTTCCATCATCGATTTATCGAGGATGATTTTCACGTTATTACCCGTGTCGTTGATGATGGAATACGGACACACGGAACCCGGACGCACGCCCAGATATTCCCAAAGGCGGTCAGCCGATCCGAACGACAGCCGCGACGAGCCGATAACGGCGGGCAGTTTCTTGACATCGACCTGCGTCGCGTTTTGCAGCACGACGAGGAAATTCTTTTTCTTATCATCGCGCAGGAACAAATTACGGCAGTGCGTCCCGGGGATTTCTTTATCGACGGCTTCGCTCTCAGCGACCGTGAACACAGCCTTGTGCTCGGCGTACGAAAATTCGATGCCGAGATCTTTGAGCCGGGCCATCAGAGCCTCGGGGCTGGTCGGCAGCGGGGCGGCATCGCCCTCTGGTTGGGTCGCGGTCTGATTCATTGATTCGGCCTGTCTGTTATCCCTTTGTTTTATCGCAAAACGCCCGATTTTCAAGGACTTCCGTCCAAATTTGTAAAAAGGTTAACGCCTGTGGCAAAATAAAGACAACAGGGAAATATAACCATAAAAAAAGAAGAACAAACACATATGGCAACACATCTATCATTACAGGAATTAGGCGTTGGCCCCGGGGATATCACCCCGATTGGCGCCCTTGATACCAACCCCCCGCCGGGTCAGCCGCTCCAGACATTAAACGACCATCTTGGCCCCGCCGCCGTCACCGCCGCGCCGATCGTACAGCGCGGATGGGACAGCATATTTAAAGCCCCGGGCATGGGAGGCTAGGCATGATCGAACTCGGACAGCTTAAAGACGGCCGCCTGATCCTCGCCAGCAACCAGCCCTTCCCCGCCGATGTCATGCGCGTGGAATATTACCGCGAGCAGCGGCTTTTCATGCTGGTTTACGAAAACGGCGCGGACCGGGCGGACGATCTCATGCCCTGTGAAATCGCGCCCGGCATGGCCCACAAGATTGAATCCAGCGCCGACGTCATGGTCGTCGCCATGGCCGAAAACGGGCAGGAACCCTATGGTTATCAGGTCCCGCTGGTTCAGGTCGGGGTATAGGAAATTTCCGCTTGATTTTGGCTCCCGGGCCGCTATAACTCTCCAGTCTTAACGGTGCGGGTGTAGCTCAGTGGTAGAGCACGACCTTGCCAAGGTCGGGGTCGCGAGTTCGAGCCTCGTCACCCGCTCCAAAGACTTTCCGAACTAAAAGATGTATGTCAGGCGGCCTTTTTGCGGGCCGCTTTTTCTTTGGCAAAATGATCCGCGATCAGACCGAAAATCGACGTAATCGGAAACGCTTTGTCCGCCGGTGCCGCATTGTCGGTATCGATCAGATACCCTTCCCCGTCATGCTCGCCGTTTTTGATCGCGACGAACCCGACGCTGTCGTCGAAATTGCGCAGCGTTCCGCCTTTGAACGTGACGGTAAAACCGGCCGCGATATTATCGGGATAGGTCAGCGTCGTAAAAATCGACAATTCGCGCTTTTCAATTTCATCGAACAGGCGTTTTCCGTCTTTGTCCTCGCAAGACTCCAAAATCGTGGCGGCATGATCGACTTGCGCCTGCGTTTCGAAAGTGATCAGGAAATCGCGCGACATGCGCGTCTGCACCCCCGCGTGATGAATACCCACGGCATTCAAAAATTCGCTGTGGTTTTTAAGGCGCCAGTAATAAACGGGGCTTTCAACCGGGTTTTGGTGCAACCCGGTGGCCACGATGATGCGCGGGCTGCGCGGCAACGCCAGAAGACGCGCCAGCAGATCATCATAATTCCGGTAACCTTGCAGCACAGGATCGCGGCCCGGCGGCATATACCAGTCGGGATTGCGCTGCGGCCCCGCATAGGGCATGGCATTAAACAGGTAGTGATGCTGAAGATGTGCCGCGCCGTTGAGGAACAGGCTCGCGAAACCGGGGCGCCCCTTCTTCCATTCATAAATGAACATATCGGTCAGGAGTTGATCAAGGAGAATGGCGCGTTGATAATGCGTACGAACGCTCCGCAGAACCTGCGCGGCGAGATGCACATGCCGCGTCAATAAAGAATAACGTGTAAGGCCAAGCACGATAAATATATACGCCGACAGTTTCGTGCGCCCCGTTGCGTTTTCATTGACCGCGTTGGCAACCGCGTTCGCGATGCCCTTCATCAGCCAATCGCCCGTCACAGGCGTGTCCGTCCATGGATCGGGAACGAAGAACACCGGATTTTTGGCATTATTGGCGGCATTCATGGGCGATAGCGCCGCAACCCTCACACCATATTCCGATTCAAGATATTCCCAGATCTGGACATGATCGGACGTCGTCACATCGCCAAGGCGGAAAACTCCGTGTTCGGAAAAATTCTTGCCCGTCTGCACGGAAACCCATTGAATCCACGGCTCCAGCTCACGATACGTTTTCTCCGACGATGTGCGCACAATGGGAGAGGTTTTCGTCAGGCGCGCAAGCGTCGGCAGATGGCCTTTGGCCATATAGGCCTGCATGTAATCGAAATTAACCTCGTTCATGCCGAACAGGATCAGGGGGCGCGTATCACCCAGCGCGTCGTCGTATACTTTCAATGTGCGGGTAACAACCTTGCTCACTTCAAAATTCGCTTCGACGCGGGCGCGTCCGCCGCGCCCATAGGCCGCGCGTTTTTCCGGGTTATCGAGAAGCGTGCGGATCGCCTGCACCAGCGCGGGCGCGTCTTTGGGCGGAATGAGCGTGCCGTTCACACCGTCTTCAACCGCTTCGCGGCACCCGGGCATATCGCAGGTAATAATCGGACGGCCCACCGCCGCCGTTTCCAGCAGCACCTTCGGCACGCCTTCGCCGTAATAGGACGGCAGGGCGATAATCGTGCTTTGCTTCAAAACCGCCGGCATGTCCGAACGCTGGCCCAGCCATTCGATGACGCCTTCATCCTGCCACGCTCTCAGCTCGGCTTCCGTCACGGAGTGCGGGTTTTTCGGATACACATTGCCCGCAATCTGGAAGCGCGCTTTGACGCCTTGCGATTTCAAAACGCGGGCGGCTTCGACAAATTCGTAAATGCCTTTTTCGCGCAGCAGGCGCGAGGTAAACAGCACGATCGGCTCAGGGTCCGCCGGATCGGGGCTGAACGCAAACTGCGAAATATCAACACCCGAGCCGCGAATGATCGTCGTCTGTTCTTCCTTGACGATACCCGCGCCCAGCATCAGGCTCCGGTCATCCGGGTTCTGAAAGATGATGGAAACGCCGGGGCGGCCAAAGGCATATTTCATCAATGGAATGGCCGCCGTCCGCACCAGCTTCATCTTCAGGCTGTCATGCGCGAACAATGTGCCAAGACCAGCAATCGTATAAACCGACGGTTCATGACCCGTCAGGCGTGCCGCCATGGCCGTGTAAAATGCATACCGGATCGTGATGCCGTGAACGATATCGGGGCGGATTTCTTTTAATTTATCCGCTATCGCACGCACAATCCGCCAATGCGTCAGCGGATTGAACGAGCTGTCGTGCGCGGGAAGGTTATGCGGAATAACGCACTCGCGGCGCATGCCTTCGTCCTGTTCGGCGCCCGCCGTCGCCAGATGCAGTTCCCATCCACGCGCCATAATCCCACGCGCCAGCGGCAAACGATGCGACCAGAACCAGTCGATGTCGTTGAGCACCATCAGGAAGCGTAGTTTACCGGCGCGCAGCTCTTCCATCAGGCAGCCTTTGCTTTCCGGTCCGCGTCATCAACGGTGCGGCCCAAAAAATCAACGTCAATCATGCGTTCAAGGCCTTCGGCCAGCGTATAGCACGGCACGAAGCCTGTTTGTTTCAAACGGTCCGCCGCGCACGTCGTATCGGCACAGAATTTTTGAATGCGCACCGTGCTGATCGGAAAAGTCTTGCCGGTAACACGGGCGGCAATATCGAATGCATAGCCCGCCGCAAGACCAACCGGGTAAGGAATGGCCAGAGACGATTTTTCTTTTCCCAGTTTGCGGTAGACGACATCGGTCAGCGTGTTCATATCGAAATCCGGTTTGTCGGCGTAATTGTAAAGCGCGAAGCCGGGCTTTTCGTTGAGACAATGTTTCAAAAATGCCGCGACATTGCCGACATAAGCCATGGATTTTTTATTCGTGCCCTTGCCGATCATGACGAATTTTCCCGCGACGATCTGGCTGATATAGGTATGCACGTTGCCGCGATTGCCTTCACCAAACACGACAACCGGACGCACGATGGTCAGCGCGCGCGACGGGTCGGCTTTCGCCCACAGCTTCAGATGTTGTTCGGCTTCAAGCTTGCTTTTGCCGTAGTCATTGAACGGATGCAGTTCGCTGTCTTCGTCCGGCATGCCGGTGTTAAGGCCGTATACGGCGAATGTGCTTGTAAAGATAATGCGCGTAATCCCGGCATCGTTGGCGGCATCGATGACGTTTTTCGTGCCGGTGCCGTTCACGTCGTAATAAACCGATCGCGGGAAAATATCGTCGCGGTGCGCCGCCGCAAGGTGATAGATCGCATCGCAGCCCGTCACCGCGCGCGTCAGCGCGGCGCGGTCAAGAATATCGACGGGCGTGGGCCCGTTCGTATCGACGGCAACAACCTGATGCCCCTCTTCCGCCAGCAGCGCCGTCAGACGCTTGCCGATAAAGCCGTTTCCACCTGTTATAGCAATTTTCATTTCGGGGTCCCCAAGGCAAATTACCTGCCGCAGTTAAACCATAACGGGCCGCCGGAAACAAGCAAAGGGGCTGGTTTTTAGAGCTTCATCCAACGGTCATACCACGCCTGGAACATCAGCACGGACCACAGATGCGTGGCGTTTGCATCCACCATGATCCCTTTTTGGTGATTGTTCCATGCGTCGGATACGCGGTCTTCGTTGAGCCAGCCCTGCGCCTTGATCTTGGCCGGGGACAGCAGGTCGCCACCCCATTCCCGCAGCGGGCCGCGCAGCCATTCATTGACAGGAATGCCAAAGCCCATCTTGGGGCGCTCAAACATCGCGGCAGGCACGTGTTTCTTAAGCACCTGACGCAGAAGCCATTTGCCGGTGTAGCCGCGGATCTTCATATCCATGGGCAGCGACCATGAATATTCGCACAGGCGATGATCCATGAGCGGCGCACGCGCCTCAAGCGCAACGGCCATACCGGCCCGGTCGGCTTTCACCATCAGATCATTGGGGCGGTAAGACAGCGTATCGCCGTAAATCATGTTTTCAGCGAAAGACAGGCCGCGCGGCTGCCACGCCGGATCGGTCAGCGGAATGGTCGGCAGGTGCCCGCCGCGCACGACATTTTCCGGGTCCGGCCACGCGCCCACAAGATAGCTGTATACATCCTGCGGCGTTTTAAGGCCGGACAGGAAAGCCAGCCGGTGAATACGGCGTCCGAATTGCGGATAACCGGGACGCAGCGCGTCATAGGCGCTGGTTGGGATCTGGCGCAGCGCCGTGCCGATCATGCCGCGGAGCGGCGCAGGCATCCAACCGATCTTCGACCATGTCGGCGGCACATGCGTATGGCGTTGATAACCGCCGAGAATTTCATCACCGCCATCGCCCGTTAGCACAACGGTCACGTAATCGCGCGCCAGCTTGCTGACAAGATATGTCGGGATCTGTGACGAATCCGCGAAAGGTTCATCGTAAATATCGGGCAGCTTTGGCACGACATCGAGCGCGTCTTTGCCCGTGACCATAAATTCGCGATGGTCGGTGCCCAGATGCGCGGCGATCTTTGCGGCGTATTTGGATTCGTCATAGGCGGCTTCTTCAAAGCCGATGGAGAACGTTTTCACCGGCTGCGCCGATGCCTGCTGCATCAACGCGACAATCGTCGATGAATCGATACCGCCCGATAAAAACGCGCCCAACGGCACGTCGGAAATCATGCGCTGCGATACCGTCGTCTGCAGCAGCGCTTCGAATTCGGCGATAATCTCGCTTTCGCTTTTGCGGTTGGGATGCGCGCGGCGATCTTCGACGATGCGCGGCAAATCCCAGTATTGCTCCATGAGCGCGCCGAGATCACCGCCGGGCTTCAGCCCGTCTAGATCGAGCGTCAGGCGCGCGCCGGGTAAAATCTGCCACACGCCTTTTTAGTTCGAATACGGCGCGCTGAAATTGCAATTGCGCTTGTTTTGCGCGAGGGGTTCGCGATTGATCGTGGGTTCGATATCAGGATTGGCATGAAACGCCTTAAGCTCCGATGCGAACATCAAAGACTTGCGGCCCCAGCCGACATAGAGCGGTTTTTTACCGAAGCGGTCACGCACAAAATGGATCTGGCGTTTTTCCCGGTCCCAGAGCACCAGCGCAAACATGCCGGCAAGTTTCTGAAGCCCTTGATTGACGCCCCATTCCTCGAACGCGGTAATCATGACCTCGGTGTCGGAGCGGCCTTTGAACTGGTGGCCTTTGGCTTCCAGTTCCGCCTTGATCTCCAGGTAATTGTAAATTTCGCCGTTATAAACCGCGACATAGCGCCCGGTGTGGGAAGCCATCGGCTGATGCCCGTCGGCGGACAGGTCTATGATGGCAAGACGGCGCTGCGCCAGAAGCAAAGGCACGTCAGGGTCCTGCCAGATGCCGAAATCGTCGGGGCCCCGGTGCGCAAGGGCATTTTGCATATATCCGCCGATTGCATGAAATTCACGCCGGTCGCCGGGTAAGGTACTGTAAAATCCTGCTATTCCGCACATATTAGATGATAAGGGACCTGCTGTTTTGCAATCGTTCCCCTTGATAGACTATTTTGAGAGCAGAGAAAAGGAAGACAAGGTGAATATCGATCTTTTCCTGGCCGCCCATGGCGAAGCCGGACTTCTGTGCGACCGTATACCCGGCCCCGCCCTCGGCGGGGTGATTTTCGACGCCCAGACGATGGAATTGACCCTTGAATTTGTCGGCAGCGACGACCCCCTCCATCTGAATATCCCGGTCGAGGATGCGTATCGCGATTCCCTTCTCTTCGCGCACAAGATTTACATTGGCATGCTCAAGGACGGATTGATCGCCGAAACCCTGCTTGTCCCGATGCTCTATCTCAACGATCCGTATGGCAGCGATTTCGGTCAGGGCTCGCCGATCGGAAAGACGCGGCGCTCGCTCATCGGGTTCGAACAATTCATGAAACGTTGTAATCACGCCCAGCCTGCCCACCGCGACGATCTGGGCGATGAAGATTCCATCGGTTGCGTCCTGCGCGGGATGGACCCGCGCGCGCTGGCATTCGTACCGCAACTGGTGCGTCAACGCATGCTTGAAACCGGGCCGCGCGCGCCGGCGCTCGTCAATGCGCCGGGCATGCATCTGGGCGGGGGTTCGGTGTCGGCGGCGCATAAGATCATGGCACCACGTCCGCGCCACGCCGAAAAAGACGACGAATAATCCAACGTTAAAGTTTCTGACAGTATAGAAGCGCCACGTAAGGCTGCATGTTTTCATGGGGGCGGTCGCCGCCCGCATCCAGTGTCACACGCCCGGAATCCAGCGTGGATGACGCGGTGAAAGCTGGAATGGGTGACGGGACAAGGCCGAGAACGCCAAGCAGAGACGCAAAAGATCCGGTATTCATCGGGACTGCATGCCTATGTTTGTCCAGTTCCTGTTCGTTCAGGCGCCACGTGATGTAACCGCCCGTCTGACCCAGATTATACGTCCGGGTTTCGTTCCATGGCGTGCGGTCGGGCAATGTGTAGGTTTCATTGATGGTGCCCGTGCCGACCACGGTACGTCCCACCGCATTGGCAAAAGGCGCCCATCCGTTCGGACAGGCATTCAAATTAAACGGAAGCACGGCACCGGATGGCACGCCCGAATCCATGGCGCGTGCGCCAGCATACGTGATGTAATCATCAAAATGCGTGTTTCCGTCAGCGGTCGAATAAAGAACCGTCGCACGGAAAATAGCGTCGTTATCGCAGTTTTCGCCATCGAACCGGGAAAACATACATCCCGGCCCTGCCGTACCCTGCATCGTATAAGTGCCCAACATATCGGGGCCTGTGCTGAGAACAACGAAATGCGCTGACCCCGCCGGTGTAATGACACTGTTGCCCGCGCTGTCCTGAATGTCGATCGCGCCCATATTCTGCGCGAAGCCCGCCGCCGTGGTCAGCGTTTCAGTCACCCCATATATGATACGCATAGCCCACGGATCGGTCGCATATTCATCGGGAAGGTTAAGGGTGCGCACGGGGACCGCCCCGATCCGGACCATGCGTCCGCCCGTGCCGCTGGCACGCGATGTCCCGCCAATCGTGCCGCCCGCGCAATTGGCCGAGGCTTCAACGCCGAAGCTTGAATTGTCCGGCGGGGAGATCAGGCGCGCCGGGCAAGGATAACGCCCGTTGATCGCCAGAAAGCGGCCAAGGGCCGTTTCGATTTCCTCGATCTTCTGAATAGCCGCCTTTTCGCGCGCATGCTGGAGATATTGCAGGAACGCCGCGCCGAACGATGCCATCGTAATACCGACGATCAGCACGACAATGGTCAGTTCGATCAGCGTGAAACCGCTTTCGCCCGCGCGCTGGGTCTGAGGCTTGTGAATTTTCATGCGTTCCTTCCGGGCGCCATGATACAATTTTTCGAAAGGTTCCTCGAAGCGGCGTAAGGGCGAATGAGAAAGAAGTGCACAATAATTTCGGATCAGGCAGGCTCCTCGCTGGTTGCGATTTCCCTGTTTATCGTCGCGATGGGCCTTTTACTGGCCGCAGGCATGCAGACGTTCCGTCAATACGCGCAGGCCACCCGCATGACCGAAACACAGGATCAGCTTCAGGAACTGCATGCCGCAATGATCGATTATTACGGCCGGAACGGACGCTTTCCCTGTCCGGCTCCGTTCGATTCCGCGCCTGCCGATAACGATTACGCCCGCGAAGCGGTCACGCCCTGTTCCACCAATACCGGGGCCAGCGGATGGGGCGGCAGTCATCATGGACAGAATCCCGGGCACGGCAATCACTGGCCATGGATTATGCCCGGCGGGAATACGGGCGCACTTGTCGATGCATCGGGCACCGCGCGCGCCACGGGAACGATGGGCCGCAAGATCCGTATCGGCACGGTTCCGACGCGAAGCATGAATTTACCCGACAAGGCGGGCGTCGATCCGTACGGCCATCGCATTGTCTATGCGGTTGTCGAAGAAACCGCCACGCATCTTATAACCGCCAGCAGTCCCGGCGCGATCACCATCGAAGATAAAAACGGAAACAGCGCCAGCCGCGACCGCGCGGTCGTTGTTCTTTACAGCCATGGCGGCGACAGCGCCGGCGCATGGGACATGCATGGCATGCCGCGCGAGGAATGCAACACCGCCACGGCATCCGGCGAAAATTGCGATTACGATGATGATTTCGTGAACACGCTGAGCAAATCGGACCGGACCGGCAGCGATCATTTCACGCACAAGCTCGTCTACATCACGCCGGATGTCATCGGGCGCTGATTAATCGGCTTTCTTTTCTTCCGCCGCTTTTTCACGGCGGATCTTGCGCCAGTTGGCGACATTCTGATTATGCTGGTCGAGTGTTTCGGCAAACAGATGCCCGCCCGTGCCGTCGGCCACAAAATAAATGAATTTATGGTCCTCGGGATTGAGCGCGGCTTCGATCGACGCGCGGCCGGGATTGGCGATCGGCCCGGGCGGCAGGCCGGGATATTTGTAGGTATTATACGGGGAATCGGTCTCCAGATCTTTTGACAGCAAACGGCGGCCCAGCGGCCCCATGCCCTTGTCCTCGATCTTTCCTTTGGTGATCGCATAGATCACGGTCGGATCGGTTTGCAGCGCCATACCTTTTTTCAGGCGGTTGACGAACACGCCCGCGACGCGCTTGCGCTCATCCGGCACGCCGGTTTCCTTTTCGATGATCGAGGCAAGAATAACCGCTTCTTCCTTTGTATTCACGGGAAGACCGGGAGCACGTTTTTCCCACAATTCGTCGATGGTTTTGGTCATCGCCATGCGCATCTCGCCGATCTTGCCTTCCTTCGTGTCGCCCGTGACGAAGTGATAGGTTTCCGGCAGCAGCGAACCTTCGGCAGGAATGTCGTTAAGCACGCCATCCAGCTCCGCGACCTTTTTAACAAGTTCAACAACCTGATAACTGGTCAAGCCTTCGGGAATGGTGAATTTGCGGTCGAAGACTTCGCCCGCGTGCATCATGCGCAGCGCCTCGGTCATCGGCACGCGCGCGGGAAAATTATATTCGCCCGCTTTAAGGCTGGCGGCCTGACCCGACAGGCGCGCAGCAATCTTGAACACCAGCGGGGAATGAATGACGCCATTTTCATCAAGGCGCGCGGCAATGCCGGATACACCCGTTCCCGGCGGGATCAGCACCATCTTGTCTTCCATCGCCGGGCCGGGCCGCAGATAGCTATACGCACCCCAACCGCCGATCACGGCGACGATCGCCACGCCGATCATGGCCACGGACAACAGGGACAGGAAGATCTGGGACGCTTTCATGCATCCTAATTTACAGCAGATCGGGCGGATGGGAAGGGCTTTTAAAATTGCTGCTTAAATATTATATCCCGCTTTCTCAATTTTTCTTAGCAGCATGGATATAAAGGTTAAATGATCAATACAAGTATCAGGGTCATCATGGATTTCATCTTCATGCGCCCTTGGATTTCTTATACCACTCATCGCTCCTGCGCATATATGACGGTACCCTCTTTGCTCATCAATTTCTGAATCATTAGTCAATGCATTCAATTTTATTGCAGGATTATCCTCATTTAGAGCCTGCATCATTAACTCAAAACCTGTCTTCTTTTTAATGCCGCTTATACTTTTAATTTTGTTATCTAAAAACACACAAGCTTTATAAGTAGCCTCAGAAAAATAACCGTCATCAAATAATTTTTTTACTTTAGGAGGGAGCTTAGGATGAACATTGTGTACATCAAAAGGATGATCAACATAAATCTCCCCAGTCTTTTCTTTTTTCGACTGGGGAGATTTTCTAACTATTCTCTCAAATTTTTTAAAATCCTTAACCAACGTCAATTAAATTTTCTCTAATGCTTTTGAAAATATGGTCATAGGTTTCTTTATCTCCACCAGCAGGGAGATTCACTTCTATCCTAACAGTTAAACCGAAATTACCCGGCTTATTTGAAGCTCCATCAGGTGGGTTAGGGATATTAACTTCCGGTTTTGTTTTTGGCTTCGAATTTTTATCTTTGACTACTTTATCAGCTTTCGCTTGCTTCAAACCATTCGGATTTTTAGGAGCGCGGCCTTCCGGAAGTGAGGTTTGGCCAGCCAGCCCCGATAACGTTTGAAAAGTGATAGCTTTTCTAGTACCCACAAGTTCACTCGACTGATCGCTTACACGAAAATAATTTGTAAGCGTGGTTTTATCGAGATTCCAAGCACCCTCTCCGTGAGTATCAAATAAATCTTGGTAAGAACCTTTTATCACTTTTGATAACTCTTTTTTAAAATCTTCATCAGATTTATAAAAAATATCTTGAGAAGTTGAAGTTATCTTCCCTTCATCATCTATGAGTTTTAAAAATTTTAATAAGTAAATTACGGTGGCTTCGTTATTGGGAGCCAAGCCGAGTTTTTTTAAGGTTTCGGCAGTAACTACGCTAGGCAGTTTAGATCTGAATTTATTTATAGTTGTAGTAATAGGGCCAGAACTTGGCACATACGGGTAAGGCTCATTCATTTTAATTGTTCCCTATTTGTTTCCAAGTAAAAACAAATAGGGAGTGACGGCGTAGTTGTCAATAAACAACTATATTCTTTTCATAATAACGGACGCGTTCGTGCCGCCGAAGCCGAACGAGTTCGACAAGGCGATATCGAATGTCTTGTCCTTGGCCACTTTCGGCACGAGGTCGATACCCTTGCATGGCTCGGACACGTTTTCGAGGTTGAGCGTCGGTGGCAGTTTCTGGTCGCGCAGCGCCATGATCGAATAGATCGCTTCGACCGCGCCGGCGGCCCCCAGCAGGTGGCCGATCGCCGATTTTGTCGAGGACATCGACACCGTATTCAGCGCATTGCCGAACAGGCGTTTCACCGCCGTGCATTCAATGCCGTCGCCGACCGGCGTGGATGTGCCATGGGCGTTGATGTAACCGATATCTTCGGGATTGAGTTTCGCGCTGGCGAGCGCGGCTTTCATCGCGCGGTAACCGCCATCGCCGTTTTCCGCCGGAGACGTGATGTGGTACGCATCGCCGGACAGGCCGTATCCGATGACTTCGGCGTAAATTTTCGCGCCGCGCTTTTTCGCGTGTTCATATTCTTCGAGAACGACAACGCCCGAGCCTTCGGCAATGACGAAACCGTCGCGGCCTTCGTCGAACGGACGGCAGGCTTTATCCGGCGTATCGTTGTAATCGGTAGACAGCGCGCGCGCCGCGGCGAAGCCGGAGACGCCCAGACGCGTGACGGCGGCTTCCGCGCCGCCGGCCACCATGACATCGGCATCGCCCAGCGCGATCAGACGCGCAGAGTCACCAATGGCGTGCGAACCCGTTGCACAGGCCGTCACCACGGAATGATTAGGGCCCTTAAAACCATATTTGATCGACACGTGGCCGGACGCAAGGTTGATGAGCATCGCCGGAATGCAGAACGGCGAGAGCCGGCGCGGCCCTTTTTCGGCCAGCGTGACCGAGCTTTCGTAGATCGTATGCAGACCGCCGATACCCGAACCGATCAGCACACCCGTGCGGTATTGCTCTTCTTCGGTTTCCGGTTTCCAGCCTGAATCCTCAACGGCTTCGGCGGCGGCGGCCATCGCATATTCGATGAACGGATCGATTTTGCGTTGTTCTTTGGGGGAGACGAACAGATCGACGTTGAAGGAACCGTCGGTCGGGTTTTCATCGGTCGTGCGCGGCACTTCGCCTGCGATCTGCGAGGCAATATCAGAGGCATCGAATTTTGAAATCTTGCGGATACCGCTTTTCCCCGCGAGGAGAGAATCCCAGTTGCGCTGAACCCCCAGGCCCAGCGGCGATACGATACCCATACCCGTAACAACGACACGTCTCATGATGATCTCAAGATAGCAAAAAGGCGGCCCGGTTCAACCCGTTAAAGCCGCCTTTTTTAGGATTATTCACCTGCGAGATTACTCAGCAGAGTTTTCCTTGATGAATTTCACGGCGTCGCAG
>CAYPCP010000027.1:0-18279 GCA_964409255.1 uncultured Pseudobdellovibrionaceae bacterium | reverse complement strand
CGGCGGACGACGCAGTTCGGTACCGCGCGAAAGCCCGCCTTGGTGAAGTCGGCATCCGTCCAGTTGTTGAATTTCGAGGGGACCTTATCCCACCATGCCGCGCCGCCGGGACCGTTTTCAATGCGCTCCATCCCTTTCAGGCGGAACGACAGCAGCACCGATTTTTTAAGCCATTGATTGACCTGCCATGCGCCGTCGCGCTTCTCGGCGATACGCAGGGTTCCCGTGTCGAGCAGCGCGAGCGCCTCGTCCACCGCATCGGGGATTTCACCCTTGGTTTGCGGGGTCAGCGTGTTGCGGGCGTCCCATGCGGATTCGATGATTTCCTGCAGGGACTGGGAACTTTTAACCTGTGTATGGGCGTTTGTCATGATTAGCGAGAGTGCAATAGATTGCCACGCCTTTCAAGCGCCTTTATATGAATGAAACAATTGAAAAACATAGTTATAGGATAAGAACTTATGGCCTACATATCACGCATGATCGCCGACGGGGAAACGCTGATCGGCGTTTCCCGTCTTCACTGGATCTATCTGGTGCAGGGGCTTTTCTGGCTGATCGGCCTGATGGCCATCGGGTTTATTCTGGATGCGCTCATCGGGATGGCGCTGGGGGCGCTGGTGCCGGGCGTATCGCTCGGGTTTTTAGGGGAGAGCACCTTTCTCGAGCTTTTCTTCATCGGCGCGGGAATTTACCTGTTCGCCGTTTATTTCATCAAGGTGGCGACAACCGAATTCGCCTTGACCAGCGCCCGCGTCATTTACAAGGTCGGCTGGATTTTTGTCGACGTCCGCGAACTTAACCTCGACGAGGTGCGCGGCAGCCATATCAATCTCGGTGCGCTGGGGCGTTTTCTCGGCTATGGGATGGTCTCGCTCGATGCGCGCTTTGTCGGCGATCTTGTGACGGGGGCGATCAACAAACCTTACCGCTTCACCAAGGCGATGAACGAAGCGCAGGCGAACATCGACAGCAACATCTCGCTTGTGATCGACAACGTGAAGGGGGAGAAACTTCATGTGCGCCAGCCCGGGCAGGGCGGCCAGATCAGTCCCGGCCACACGCCGGCTTCGCAAGCCGAGCCGCCGGCCAAAGCGAAAGCCGAACAGTTCGAGGATCAACCGATCCTGTCCCCCGAGCAGATTGAAAAAGCCCTGCAGGGAGAGACGATCACCGTACCCCTCAAGGATAAAAACCCGCCCGCGCCGCCGTCAACGCGGCAAGCGACCGAGGAAGCCCCCTTCGATCCCGACAACCGCCCGCTTCCCGAAGCCCATCCGGTGGCCGAAGGCAGTTACGAGGAGCAAAAGCTGAAGGAAGACCTCAATCGTGAGTGGTCCGAAAACGCGGAGGAAGAAGATCCCTATTCCTATCGTTCCTCACGCCAGCTACATTAGGCGGCATGACGATATGCACAATCGAATGGAACAGCCTGACGCCTGCCCAGTGGGATGAATGTCTGCGCGCGGTGCCGCGTTCGACATTGCTGCAATCCTACGACTACGCCCGCGCGCAGTGCCCGATCGAAAAGCAAAAGGCACGCTGGGGGATCATACGCTTTGACGGCGCGCCCGCCGGCATCGTGCAGACATTCGAGGCGGGCATTTTGTGGAATGCGTTGCATGCGATCATCATCGATCGCGGCCCTTTGTGGTTCAAGGGGTATGGCGGCGCCGCACATACCAAATTGTTCTTTGAAGAATTTAACCGCCAGTTTCCGCGCCGTCTTGGCCGCCGCCGCCGCATCCTGCCCGAGGTGGAAGACGGTATGACGGCGCAGAAAATCCTGCAGAGCGCAGGGCTGACGCGCATGGACGAGCGTAAGGGATATGAAACCGTCTGGGTTGATTTAACGCGTGATATGCAGACGGTGCGCACGATGCTGCGCCCCAATTGGCATGGCAGCCTGAAAAAAAGTGAGCGGTTCGGCACGCAGATCGAATGGGACTTAAGCGGAAAATCTTTCCCGGCGCTTCTGGGGGGCTATATCGAAGATCGCCGCATCAAAGGCTATGACGGCCCGTCGCCCGCACTTTTGTCCGGTTTGGCCACATTCATGACACCGAAGAAAGCCATGCTCATCGGCACGGCGGCGTTGCAGGGTGAAACGATCGCCATGGTCATGTTCGTCATGCACGGGCGCAGCGCGACCTATCTTGTCGGCTGGACAACCGATAAAGGCCGGGAGACGGCGGCACATCATCTTTTGCTTTGGGAAGGCATGAATGCGCTCAAGGAAAAAAACATATACGAACTCGATCTTGGAGGAGTGAATGAAGAAAGCGCAAAAGGCATCAAGGAATTCAAAGAAGGCATGGGCGGGCGCACGGTCCGCTATGTGGGCCATTACGCTTAGCCTTGGTTTTTCCGCGCCCGTATTGGCGGCGGCGGACAATCTTCAGAAAATGCAATATGACGTTTATGCCGGCGGTTTCCATGTGGTGGAGGCTGAGCTTGATTCCGACATGACGAAGGCCGGACGCTACCGTCTGGAACTTGGCGCGAAAACGCGCGGCTTTCTCGGTGATATCGCGCCATGGCACGGCGTTTTTAAAACGGACGGCTGGCATAACGCCAGCACGGGCGCCGCGCGCCCCGATGTGCATCAATCCATCACAACCTGGCGCGATGAAGAGGAAATAAAAACCTATAAATACAATAAAGACGGCACGTTTAAGGAATACCGGATCAAGGACCCCGATCCCGGCAACGACGGATCGGTAAAGCCGGTGGAAAAAGAGCTGACTGATAAGACCACCGACGCCCTGACGGCGACGTTCGACATCATGCAAATGGTGGCCAAAAACGGCAAGTGCGAAGGATCGGATGAGGTATTCGACGGCAAGCGCCGCTTTAAAATGGCCTTTAACGAAGTCGGCACAGTCGATCTGACCGCCACCCGTTACAACGTCTACGCAGGCCCGGCGACGGAATGCACGGTCGAAGTCCAGCCGATGGCCGGAAAGTGGCATGAAAAACCCCGCGGCTGGATGTCGATCCAGGAACAGGGCCGTGCCCGCGGCACCATGCCGACCGTCTGGTTCGCCACATTGCAGGAAGGCGGCCCCGCCGTGCCGGTGAAAGTCCGCGTCAAAACCGAATATGGCGTGCTTTTCATGCACCTGACCGGCTATGATAACGGCGTCAAACACCTTGATATGAAGAAGAAATAAGGGCGGGGCGTGTAACGCGGCGCAATATTCTGTGACTTGCCCGGACACGCCCAACCTTTAAAAATGTAAGCATGAGTAAACAGGACCTCGCCATCGTTATTCTCGCCGCCGGTAAAGGGACACGGATGAAATCCGCCCTGCCGAAGGTCATGCACCCGATCGCCGGTCGGCCGATGCTGAACTGGCTGATCGAATCGGCGGAAAAGCTCGGGCCGCAAAAGATCATCGTCGTGACCGCACCCGGCATGGACGATGTGCAGAAAGCCGCCGCGCCGCATGCGACCGTCATCCAGAAAGAGCAGAACGGGACCGGCGACGCCGTCCGTCCGGCATTGCCGCTTCTCGACGGGTTCAAGGGCAAGGTCCTGATCCTGCTCGGCGACGAACCGTTCGTGCCGCTGGACGCGCTGAAAAAGATGATCGCGTGGAACGGCATTTCCGTGATGGCGGTGCGCCCTGTCGCGTTTGAGGGGCTGGGCCGCATGATCACCAACGAAGACGGCACGCTCGACCGCATCGTCGAAGAAAAAGACGCCAGCCCGGAAGAAAAACAGATCGACCTGTGCAACGCGGGGAATTTCTGCGTTCCGGCGGAACATCTGGGCAAATGGCTGGGCCAGATCAAGAACAACAACGCGCAAAAAGAATTTTATCTGACGGACCTGCCGCGTATCGCGGAAAAAGACGGTTTCCTGACCATGGTGGTCGAAGCCGATGTCGCGCGCATGCGCTGGGGCGTGAATACGCGCTCTGAACTCGCCGAGCGTGAGCGCGAAGCGCAGCATATGCTGCGTGAATCGGCGATGGCGAATGGCGCGACGTTGCAGGACCCGGAAACGGTCTATTTCAGTTTCGATACCAGACTGGGCAAAGACGTTACGGTCGCGCCGCACGTCGTGTTCGGCCCCGGCGTTACGGTCGCGGATAACGTTATCATTCATGCGTTTTCCCATCTTGAAGGCGTAACGCTTGAGGAAAAAGTGCAGGTTGGCCCTTATGCCCGTCTGCGCCCCGGCACGCACCTTGAAGAAGGCGCGAAGATCGGCAATTTCGTCGAAACGAAGAACACACGCTTCGGCAAAGGGGCGAAGGCCAACCATCTGGCGTATATCGGCGATGCGATCGTCGGCGCGGCCAGCAACGTGGGCGCGGGCACCATCACCTGTAACTATGACGGGTTCGACAAGCACAAGACCAATATCGGCGAGGGTGTTTTCGTCGGTTCCAATTCGACGCTGGTGGCGCCGCTGACGATCGCCGATGGCGCTTATGTGGCGGCGGGTTCGGTCATTACCGACGATATTCCCGCCGACGCGCTGGCGGTTGCGCGCAATCGCCCGATCATCCGCGAAGGCTGGGCGGCGTCCTATCGCAAAGACAAGAAAAAGAGCAAATAAGGAGTTTTTTCCATGTGCGGCATCATCGGCATTCTGAGCGATAAAGACGCAGCGCCCCGCCTGATCGAAGGGCTGCGCCGTCTGGAATATCGCGGTTACGATTCAACGGGTATCGCCACCTTGGTGAACGGCCATATCGAACGCCGCCGCGCGGAAGGAAAGCTCGCCAACCTCGATGCGCGCGTGAAAAAAGAACCGCTGGCCGGCACCGTCGGCATCGGCCATACCCGCTGGGCCACGCATGGCGGCCCGACGGAGAATAACGCGCACCCGCACGCGACGGATAAGGTCGCGGTCGTGCATAACGGCATCATCGAAAATCACGCGGTTTTGAAAGCGGAGCTTCAGCAAAACCAGTGCCGTTTTGAAACCGATACGGATACCGAAGTGATCGCGCATCTGGTTACGCATTACATCAAGCAAGGGATGAACCCCCAGGAAGCGGCGGACGCGGCCATCGACCGTCTTGAAGGCGCCTATGCCATCGCGATGATTTTTGCCGGGGAGCACGATCTTATGGTTGGCGTGCGTCAGGGAACGCCGCTGGCGGTTGGTTACGGCGAGGGCGAGATGTTTTTGGCGTCCGATTCTTACGCGCTGGCGCCGCTGACGCGCAAAATCTGTTTCCTCGAAGACGGCGACCGTGTGTCGGTAACGCGTAAGGGTGCGCGCATTTATTCCCGCGCCAATGACAATATCGAACGCCCGATCCGCATCACCGCGCAATCCGGCGCGACGACCGGCAAGGGCGAATACCCGCATTTCATGCTGAAGGAAATTTACGAACAGCCCGCTGTGATCGGCGATACGCTCAATTCCTTCATCAATCCGGCCACCGGCGATATCGCCCTGCCCGACGATGTAATGAAAGCCTTGGAAAAGGCGCCGCGTTTGACGCTTATCGCCTGCGGCACGGCTTTCTACGCGTGTCTGACGGCGAAATATTATTTTGAAACGATTGCGCGCATGCCGTGCGAAGTAGACATCGCTTCCGAATTCCGTTACCGCAATGCGCCGCTGCCCAAGGACGGCGTGTGCATTTTCGTTTCACAGTCCGGTGAGACGCTCGATACGCGTGAAGCGCTGCGCTATTGCAAAGGCGAGGGGCAGACGATCCTGTCCATCGTCAATACCATCGAAAGCACGATCGAGCGCGATTCCGATCTCGTCCTGCATACGCTGGCCGGCCCTGAAATCGGCGTGGCCTCGACCAAGGCCTTTACGACCCAGCTTACCACGCTGGCATGCCTCGCGCTGGCGCTTGCCGCACGCAAGGGCATGGTAAAAGACGAGGAAAAGAACATTATCGTCGAAGCGTTGCGTCACCTGCCCAAGCAGGCCGCCGCGATCCTCGCGCATGACAAAAAGATTGCCGAGATTGCCAAGGAAATTTCCCACGTGCGCGACATGCTGTATCTGGGCCGCGGGTCGATGTATCCGCTCGCGCTCGAAGGCGCGCTGAAGATGAAGGAGATTTCCTACATTCACGCCGAAGGATATGCCGCGGGTGAAATGAAACACGGCCCTATCGCGCTGATCGATGAAAACGTGCCGGTCGTGACGCTGGCCCCCAGCGATGCCTTGTATGAAAAAACCGCGTCGAACGTTCAGGAAACGGTCGCGCGCGGAGGAAAGATCATTCTTTTCTCCGACGCGGCAGGCGTGAAAAACCTTCAGGCGCAAAGCACGTATGCCGTCACGCTCGACAATGTGCATCCTTACGTTGCTCCGATCCTCTACGCGATCCCGATGCAGCTTCTCGCCTATCACGTCGCCGTTGCCAAGGGCACCGACGTCGATCAGCCGCGCAATCTGGCGAAGTCCGTCACGGTGGAATAAGCCTGTTTTCTGATCGCAAGCGGAGATTTCCGGCCGAAAAAGCGCGGTTGGGATTTTCCCAACTCAAGCTTATGAAAAAGAAATTTATTCGTGTAACTCATTGATATTTAATTGTTATTAACGATTTACCAAAAAAATCTTCTTGCTTTTTCGGGTTTTTTAGATTTTACTCATGTATATCTTCATACAAAGCCACAAGGCGCGAATATAAGCGCTGAAAAATACGAACCTGCCATCCGGCGGTCCTCCGAGGGTCAAGGAGAGTGAGATGAGTAACGTGGATCAGGGGTCAATCGCCTGGCCACCCAGGGGCTGGAAACAGCTCGGCTGCATCACGCAGAACTCTGGGCAAGCCTTGGCGAAAGATATCAGAACGGCAAAAATTTTCGGGCTGGGTTTCCGGATCGAAAGTGAGCCGTTGTACCAGATGGAAGCGCGCTTCTATCGTCATAAAATTCAGATCGATGGCTGGCAGTACAGCATTCTGAACGAGAGTTCGGAATACCCGGTTCTGTCCTTTGTCATCACCGATCGTCACGATGTCCGGCAGCCGCGCGAATCGTTCGTCAGCGATATCCGCATCATGGCCAAGCCGGTTGAGAACCGCCCGGTGCTTGTGCGCCGTGTGGTCATGGCGGCACAGCTTATCATCAAGCAGATCCAGATGGGGCAGGTTCCCGATCATGAAAGGATCCTGTCGATCTACCACCTGCATCCCAAACGCGCATCGCTCAACGAAAGCGTTCTGTTTGAGGGGGAAACGGGTAGTGCCGGAAAAAAGCTTGATGGTCGTGTTCTAGCGACCACGCCGCAGCAATAACGACGTCCAGTTATCACGCGATAAACGCGCCTCTTCG
Organism: uncultured Pseudobdellovibrionaceae bacterium; assembly: GCA_964409255.1. Lineage (GTDB taxonomy): Bacteria > Pseudomonadota > Alphaproteobacteria > Micavibrionales > Micavibrionaceae > CAYPCP01. The sequence continues at coordinate 11,013 of CAYPCP010000027.1, read as the reverse complement.
CCGCAACCCAGCGCGGCGTAGTGATCGAGCACGTCCTGCGCCTGGTCGTTCTGAATACCCGACAGCATGATATAGGCATCGGGCTGCGCATGCGCCATGATGTCGCCGGACAGGGCTTTCAGCACGCTTGGCAGGATATTGGCGATCACGAGGTCATAGGGCGCCGAGCGCGATAACGCCGGATGCGTAAACCCGTCGGCGTGCACGGCCTCGATGCGGCCGCTGACGTTATTGGCGGCGGCATGGCGCGCGGTGGCGGCAGCGGATTCTTCTTCGATATCGCTCGCGACGATCGGCGCATCGGGCCATAAATAGGCCGCGCCCACCGCAAGGATGCCAGACCCGGTGCCCAGGTCGAGAATGGTGCGCGGATTGAAATCTTTCTTATCCGCCAGGTCCTGAAGCAGTTGCAGGCAGGTATGGGTCGTGCCGTGGGAGCCGGAACCGAAGGCCTGCACCGCGTCGATCAAAAGCCCGGTTTGTCCGGCCGGCACGGGTCCTTCGCAATGCGATCCGTACACGTGGAATTTTCCAACATCAAACGCAGGAAGCGCGCGGTAGCATAAGGCAAGCCAGTCTTGTTCCGCATCCACCTGCTCGGTGCGCGGTGTGATGGCGGGTAGGTTTTCTTCGGCGAAAAGGGGGGCGAGATTGTCGTTGAGCGCGTCTTGTGTCGGCGCTTCCTCGAAAAGATACTCGATCGTCCAGCCGCCGCCGTCACGCTTGAAGATAGAGGCGGCAAGGGCTGTTTCGGCGAATGCGTCATGAAAGCGGCCGGGCTGGGAAATCTCCAGTCCGGCCGGAATGTCATACGCGATCTTGGTGATGAAGGCGGTAATTACTCTTCGTCCTCTTCGTCCTCTTCGTCTTCTTCATCCTCATCGTCCTCGTCATCTTCGTCGAGGTCGTCATCGAGGTCATCGTCGAGATCGTCTATATCGTCATCGAGATCGTCAATGTCATCGTCCAGATCGTCATCATCTTCTTCGACGTCTTCGAGGCTGACGGTTTCAGCGTCGCTGTCTTCTTCCACGTCAGCTTCTTTTTCGATTTGTTCCTCGACCTGATCCTCGACCTGATCGTCTTCGACTTCGGCCAGAGCGGCGCGGCCACGACGGGACTTCGGTTTGATCTCTCCGGTGAATTCCGTGCCGCAGGACGGGCACAGGATGGGGTTTTTGTTCAGGTCGTAGAACCGTACACCGCAGCTCATGCAGATACGTTTCAGTCCTTTGGCGTCGGCGGTAGCGGGCAAAGCGCTTCTCCTTAACTCTTGTTTTGATTGGCTATTCCCTTAGCTGCCGGATTTTGGGGTGCTTGTCAAAATAAAAGTTGCCCGCCCCCCGGAACGCTTGAAACCGCCGTGGCTTGCTTTAGTATAAGTACAAAGATTTTAAGGAGATTTTCGTTCCATGCATAAACCCGTCGTCCTCTGCGGCTATAAGCGCACCCCCTTCCATTTTGCCGGGAAAGGGGCGCTCGCCGGGGTCCGCCCGGACGATATGGCCGCCGCCGTGGTGACGGCGCTGCTCGCGGAAACCGGGGCGAATCCGGCGGATATCGAAGATCTTCTGATGGGCTGCGCCTTTCCGGAAGCGGAGCAGGGCTTCAACCTTGCCAAGATCGTGGTGCAGCTGGCGGGCCTGCCGACCTCTGTCGCGGGCGCGACGGTCAACCGTTTCTGCGGTTCGTCGATGACGACGATCCAGATGGCCGCCGGTTACATCCAGATGGGCGCGGGCGACCTGTTCATCGCGGCGGGAGTTGAATCGATGACGCGCATCCCGATGGGCGGTTTCAACCCGATGCCGAACCCGGCGCTGGGCGAAAAATATCCGCAGGCATATATCGGCATGGGCGAAACGGCGGAAAACCTCGCGAAGAAATACGGCATCGACCGCAACGCGCAGGATCAGTTCGCCTATGAATCCCAGATGAAAGCGGCCAAGGCCCGCGACGGCGGCAAACTCGCCGATGAAATCGTCGCGATTGCCGGGGTAACCGAGGACGGAACGATCCGCCCGGAAACGACCGTTGAAGGTCTTGCGGGCCTCAAGCTCGCCTTTGACGAAAAAGGCACCGTGACCGCCGGTTCCGCGTCTCCGCTGACCGATGGCGCGGCGGGCGTGATCGTCGCGAGCGAGGAATATGCCGACAAGCACAAACTGCCCAAGCTGGCCCGTATCGTGTCGGTGGGCGTGGCGGGCTGTGCCGCGGAAATCATGGGCATCGGTCCGGTGCCGGCGACGCAGAAGGCGCTGGCGCGCGCAGGACTGACCATCAAAGACATCGACCTTGTCGAGCTGAACGAGGCGTTCGCCGCGCAATCCCTTTCGGTGATAAAGGAGCTTGGCATCGATCCCGCCAGGATCAACATCGACGGCGGCGCGATTGCCATGGGCCACCCGCTGGGCGCGTCCGGCGCGCGCATCACCGGCAAGCTGGCCAGCCTGCTGAAACGTGAAAAGAAAAAATACGGCCTGGCCACTATGTGTATCGGCGGCGGTCAGGGCACGGCTATTATTCTGGAGAGCATCTAATCATGAAACACTATGTATTACTGGTGATCGGCGCCATATTTTTAATGACGGCGCCTGCGCACGCGGAAGAAAAGAAATCCGATCCCGCGCCGGCTACAAAAAAAGAAGCGCCTAAAAAACAGGAAGCGAAAAAGCAGGGCGATGCGCCCGCGCTGCAACCCGATCTGCGTAAAATTCTTGAAGAGCAGACGAAGAAAGAAAACGCGGCGTGGAATAAATCCAACGAAGAATATGCCTCGACCTGCCTGAAGGGCGTGGAAAAAGGCAAGCCGGTTCCTCCGGAAAAGGCCGTCGCGTCGACCGATTGTTACATCAAGGAAATCGACACCAACGTGAAGCCGGTGGCGCTGAACACGCACATGGTCGACGACATGACCAAGGAATGGAAATCGCTGGCCCGCAAATACGGCGCGAAACAGATCACGCACAAGGAATGGATGAAGGGCATGCAGGACACGCAGAAGAAATTCGCCGCCGCCCGCATCGGCATCATCAAGGGCCTGATCTCCGACGCGCAAAAGCAGGCGAAGGCGGTAAAATAATGTCCGATCACGCACAGGATCTCGAAACCCTCAAAGCCCGTAACCTTCGTGTTGAGGCGGATAAAGCGTGGGAGACGTCATTCACGCGGCGCGCCTTCATTGCATCCATCACATATGCGATTGCGGCGTTCTATATGCATGTTGCCGGTCTGGGGCATCCCTTCGTTGGGGCCTGTGTGCCCACGGGGGGCTATCTTTTATCGACCCTGTCTCTGCCTTTCGTAAAAAACTATTGGAAATCAAAGATTTATAAGGGACAGGCCGTTTCTTAAAATTTGATTTAAATGCGCCCCAAAACCAACTTTTAATTTACATAAATCTTGTATTCTGAATAGTGGGTACAAGAGTTTAAAAAAAGTTCGGTGAGGGTAAGACGCGTCCATGCGCCTTCTTGATACGGAATCGCTTCATTCAGCCATCGTTCATAGCGGGATCACGCTCGATCTCGATATTCACGATTTTTATGGCGATCTCTGGCGTCTGATCAAGACGGCGGAAACCGTCGAGCGTGACGGCGACATGATCGGGCTGGAAAAAGAACTGCGCACGGTCTTCCGTGAATATTACCGTCAGACGGGCAGCTGGCTTTTCGAGCAGGAAATGCTTTTCGCCGACAGGCAGACCGACAGTGCCTGGCGCTTTCACGCCATAAAGGCGCGTGACCAGCTCATTCCCTTTCAAAAACAATTACAGCGCTATGTGCTTTGCTACATGCATCTCAACCGTGCGCTGGTGCGCTCCCGCATTGAAATCGAAAACATATCCAAGCTTTATCCGCTCGAAGAAACACGCACGCGTCTTAGGGTAACGGACGCGACCGGCATGCTTGTCGCGCGCGCCTTCCGGCAAAAGAAAATCATGATGGATAAGCGCGCGCGCCTTACCGCGCTGGCCCATGTGCTGGAAGAACTGGAAACGTCGTTTTCCACGCTGCGCGCCGATCTTTACATGATCCTTCCGGCCGCGAGCGTCGAGCGCGCCTATATCGCGTTCCGCGCGGCCTTGCGGCAGGGGAATTTCGACGAAGCCTACCGCATGGCGCATGAATGGACGGAGCAGAAAAATATTCTCAACCCGACCGGCCAGAAGATCGTCCATATCACGACGGAAAAAATCCTCTCCCTCATGACACGGCACGCCGAGGGGTTGAAGGTGCAGGACGGTTACATGCTCGAACCGTCCGATATCGCGCTGCTGTTCAGTTTCCTGAAAGCCGATGAAGCGCGGGTCGACACGTTCCTGCGCAAATACATGCTGCCGTTCATGACGCATAAGCTCAAACAGCTTCTGGCCACCGCCTATCGCCTGGGGCGGATCGGATCGCTGGAGGGGCTGCTCGTCCTCCATGCGCGGCTTCTGGGCGGTCTTGCGCGCCCGATGGACGATATGGCGCAGATCAAACGCTATGAGGAAGAAGTGGTCGCCCGCGCCTCCTTCCTCGTTAAAAATGGCTTTCCCGACCTATCGCATATCTTCAATGAAAGCGAAGTCATCTTCGAACAGATCCGCGTGCTTTTCAGCGGCGCTCATGTGGTCGGCGGGGGTATCGAACCGCCGCGCGGCCTTTAAAAAACCCTGACCTTGGCCTTGTTTCGCGTTATAATGATTCCGTCAAAATATTGAAGGGAATGAACGGATTATGGCTATCGGAAAAGTCGCGGTTATCGGGTCTGGCGTGATGGGAAGCGGTATCGCCGCGCAGGTCGCCAATGCGGGCATCCCCGTCGTCCTGCTCGATATCGTGCCCAAGGACCCGGCGGCGGACCGCAGCGCGATCGCCAAGGGCGCGATCGAAAAAATGCTCAAAGCCGATCCGGCCCCGTTTATGTCGCCGAAGAACGCCAGGCTGATTACGCCCGGCAATCTCGAAGACGACCTGAAACTTCTGGAAGATTGCGACTGGATCGTGGAGGTCGTGCTCGAAGACCTCAACGTCAAACACGCCACGTATGAGAAAATTGCCAAGCATCGCAAAAAAGGCGCGATCGTTTCATCGAACACATCGACCATTCCGCTCGAATTGCTGGTTGAAAAAGCCGATAAGGATTTCAAGAAAAATTTCCTGATCACGCATTTTTTCAATCCGCCGCGTTACCTGCGCCTTCTCGAAATCGTCGTCGGGAAGGATACCGATCCGAAAATCGTCGAGGAAGTGACGCAGTTCTGTGACGTTAAACTCGGCAAAGGCGTTGTGAAGTGTAAGGATACGCCCGGCTTTATCGTCAACCGCATCCTGACATTCTTCATGCAGACCGCCTTGAACGTCGCGGTCGAGGACAAGGTGTCGGTCGAAATCGCGGATGCTGTTCTTTCCAAGCCGGTCGGCATTCCGAAAACCGGCGTCTTCGGTCTTATCGATCTTGTCGGCGTCGACCTGATGCCGCACCTTGCGGACAGTCTTTTGTCCACGCTGCCAAAGGACGATCCTTACCGTAAGATTTACAAGGATTACCCGTTTATCGACGGCCTGATCAAGGCGGGCTACACGGGCCGCAAAGGCAAGGGTGGTTTCTACCGCCTCAATCCCGACCCGTCCAAGGCCAAGGAAAAACAGGCGCTTTCCATCAACCCGGCGTCGTTCGACGAAGCGCAGTATGTGAAAGCGGACAAACCGAAACTGGCGTCGATGGAGGCCGGTAAAAAAGGCCTGCGCGCTGTTGTCGAAACGGATGATATCGGCGGTCAATACGCATGGAAAGTGCTGCGTGATACGCTGGTCTATGCCGCGTCACTGGTGCCCGATATCGCCGATTCCATTGCCGAAGTTGATGAAGCCATGCGCCTTGGCACCAACTGGAAAAAAGGCCCGTTCGAAATGCTCGACGATCTTGGCCCGGCATGGTTTGCCGCCGCGTTGCGCAAGGAAAAGATCGAAGTGCCGCTTCTCATCAGCAAGGTCGGCGAGCGTAAATTCTACAGCGTCGAAAACGGCAGGCTGAATTATTTCGGCACGGATGGAAAATATCACGCCGTGCCGCGCGCGCAGGGCGTTCTGCTGCTCTCCGATATCAAGCTGTCGGCGAAGCCTGTGATCAAGACCGCGAGCGCCAGCGTGTGGGATATCGGCGACGGCGTGCTGTGCGTCGAATTCACCGGCAAGATGAACGCGCTCGACGATCAGGTGTTCGAAGCCTATTGGCAGGCGATCAAATTGATCGGCGACGGCAAAGGCCAGTATAAGGCCATGGTCATTTACAATGAAGGTTCACATTTCTCCGCGGGCGCTAATCTCGGCCTTGCGATTTTCGCGATGAATATTGCGCTGTGGCCGCAGATCGAGGAACTCGTCAGCGGCGGGCAGAAAGTTTACAAGGCCCTTAAATACGCACCATTTCCGGTCGTGTCGGCACCGTCGGGCATGGCCCTGGGCGGCGGGTGCGAAATTCTTCTCCACTCCGACCATGTGCAGGCGCATGCCGAAACCTATTGCGGCCTGGTCGAGGTCGGTGTCGGCCTGATCCCCGGCTGGGGTGGGTGCAAGGAAATGATCCTGCGCTATCAGGAAGAAGAACGGGAGAATTACGATAAGGCGACGGGCGGGAAGAAAGTCTGGTTTTCCCCGAAAAACACGCCGATGGGCGCGGTGCGCAAGGCGTTTGAAACCATCGCGATGGCCAAGGTCGCGAAAAGCGCGCAGGAAGCCAGGGAGCTTCGCTATCTGCGCAAGACCGACGGTATCACGATGAACCGCGACCGTCTGTTATTCGACGCGAAACAAAAAGCGATCGAGCTGGCGCAGAACTATGCGGCGCCACAAAAGATCGAAGACATCCGCCTGCCGGGGCCGTCGGGAAAGATGGCGCTCGATATGGCGGTGTCCGATCTTCGTAAATCCGGCAAGGCGACGCCGTATGACGTTCCTGTATCCGCCGCGGTGGCGTATGTCCTCAGCGGCGGCCCGAAGGCGGACTGGACGAAGCCTGTCACCGAAGACGACCTGTATAAGCTGGAACGGGACGAGTTCATGAGGCTCGTTAAAAACGAAGGAACGCAGGCGCGGGTCGAGCACATGCTGGAAACAGGCAAGCCGCTGCGCAATTAATGTCAACCAAACGAAAGGAGCTCCATCGTGTTTGATGTCTCTTCAGATTTTTGGACCTTTATGCTGATCGGTTTTTGCGCCCAGATCGTCGATGGCGCGCTCGGTATGGCCTTTGGCGTCATATCAAGCACCGTTCTTTTATCGCTCGGCCATGCGCCGGTCGTGGTCAGCGCCAGCGTTCATACGGCGGAAATGGTAACGACGGCGTTTTCCGCCGGGTCGCATATCTATTTCAAGAACGTCAATTGGCGCCTGTGCCTGCCGCTGGCTTTCTTTGGCGCGATTGGCGGCGTGGCCGGGGCGACGCTTCTGGCCAACATCGACGGTGATATTATAAAACCGTTCATCTCGGTTTATCTGGCGCTTCTGGGCGTGTTCATTTTGTGGAAAGCCGCGCAGAATAGGCGAAACGTGGCGGCGCCCGCGCTGCTGTCGATTGAAAAGACGTCCGCGCTCGGGATCGCGGGCGGTGTGCTTGACGCAACGGGCGGCGGCGGCTGGGGGCCGATCGTGACATCGAACCTGATCGCGCGCGGCGACAATCCGCGCCAGGTGATCGGGTCCGTCAATACGTCGGAATTCATCGTCAGCACGGCGATCACGATTGCGTTCATCGCGACGGTCGGTCTGCATTTCACGGACGTGGTCATGGGTCTTCTGGCCGGGGGCGTGATTGCCGCGCCGCTGGGGGCCTATATCCTGCGCCTTGTGCCGGCGCGCACGTTGATGCTGGTCGTGGGCCTGCTGATTACGGGGCTGAGCCTCTGGCAGATCACAAAAAATTTCCTTTAGCCGGAAATCCGGACATTAAAAAAGCCGCTGTAGAGCGGCTTTTTTTCAAGGTCTGCAATCGCAGACTACTTGCTTTGTGCGCCTTTGAACGTACGGTCGCCGCGCTCATAGCGGGAGTCGTATGCGTTACCGGTGCTGCATGCAGCAAGAACCAGTGCCAGGACAGCGATGCCTGCAACTTTTTTAAATGTGTTCATAGTGGTTTCCCCTTTCTTTAAGATGGTGTCTATATTACGGGCAATTGTGAAAAAATCATGGCCTAATATGGCTTTATCCAAATCTTATGCCGATTTATTCACAGGTGTGACGGATGCGCCACACAAACCGAGTCTTTCCCGGAGCAGGGGAAGGAGCGCCTCCACCCTTTCCGGCAGCTGGTAAGGGGCGTTGAACAGGATCAGGCCCGAGCCGTTGAACGTTTCGGGCTGGCTTGCCGGGTATTTGAAAACGTCGACGGCCCACGTATCCGGGATACCTATGGAAGCCGCGGAATCCTTCAGTTCCTGAACCGGAAGGTGGGCTTTGATCGGATACCAGAGCAGGAAAATCCCCGTCGGCCAGCGCTTTTTCCATTCGCCCATCTGGCGGATCAGGGTCTGGAACTCGTCCTTTTCCTCGAAGGGCGGATCGATCAGGACAAGGCCTCGGCGCTCCTGCGGGGGCAGATTGGCCCGAATGCACTCATAGGCATCCAGATGGGTTACCCGCACATTCTTTTTCGGCCCCATGACCATGCGCAGGGTTTTTTGGTCTTCCGGGTGCAGTTCGTTGGCGATAAGCCGGTCGGCGGGGCGAATCATCCGGCCCGCGATCATGGGGGAGCCGGGGTACCTATTCTGCGCCAGGTCCTTGCGGACGGCGTTCAGATACAAAGCCAGATCGTCGGGCGCGTTTTTCAGGCCGTCGAAACGCCCGATCCCGTCTTTCCATTCGCCGGTCTTCTGTGCCTGTTCCGATGACAGATCATAAAGGCCGCATCCGCCGTGCGCGTCGATGACGCAGAAAGGCGCGTCCTTACGCTTGAGATAGTCGATGCATAACATCATCACCAGATGCTTGACGACATCGGCGAAGTTTCCTGCGTGATAGACGTGGCGGTAGTTCATGTTTCCTCAAATAAAAACCGGGCCAGTATGAAACAGGCCCGGTTTGAATTCTTCTGCCGAAATTTATTTCGCGCTCTTAATGGCCGGGGTCTGATCGGCTTTCTGCATGATTTGCGTATCGACCGGCTCCGGTGCAGGCGCAGGCTTCACTTCGGTCACAGGTTCGGAAACCTGTACTGGTGCCGGCGCTGGCGCTGGTTTGGCAGGCGCATGATTAACGTTGCTCGTCGTGCCCGTGTTGTCGCGGTACGTGCGTTCTTCGCTGTAGGCGCCGGTATTGCAGTCGAGATTGGAACTCGCGCAAGGCGGCACATCGGTGCAGGCGGACAGCGCAATCGCGCCACAGGTCATGGTAAAGGCAATAAACTTTTTCATCGGTAAGTCTCCGCGACGGTTAAGGTACGTATAAAGGGAATGGGCCGCATCCTAACGGAAGCGGCCCATGATATCAAGGTGATGAAAATCCTTTAGATTCTAGCGCTTGTCGCTCAGATAGCGGCGCTCAAGGTGGCGCAGAAGATATTTCTCACTGACCGGGGAGCCGGTAATGTTCTGCACCGTTTCCATCGTGCCGGCGCTGCGGCCTTTGGAATGGATGTTTTTCTTGAGCCATTCGCCGGCCGGACGCAGGTTGCCGTTACGGATATTATCCGGCAGGTCGTCGAGCTCCTCGAACAGTTTTTCCTGAAGCTGCGCCGCGATGATGTGCGAGAGCGTGTTGGTGGCGATGAAACCGAAACGGCCGGAGAACCAGTCCGGGTTCTGAAGCGCGCCGTCCGAGAGGCTTTCCGGGTTCATGCCCAGCAGCTTCTTGCTTTCGGCGTTCCAGCGCTCCGGCAGGTCCTGAACGGACAGGGTGCCGTTGATCAGATCTTTTTCGATACGGTAGCGCATCAGGTCGTGAAAAATCTTCGACAGTTCGTCCGCTTCGTTGCGGCGCGTCGTGTCGGTCAGGACCTTGCGCAGGCGATAGAGGTTTTCCGGATCGAAGCTTTTGTTCTTGAACTGGCGGAAGACGCCTTCGGCGCGCACCGCGAGGAATTCAAAGAATTGCGGCGTGCGGCCGATGACGGTTTCGTACAGGATCGACAGCGCGTTGTTCATCAACGTGCCCATGTCCTGGCCGACCGGCTGGCTGCGCCACTGCTCGGGAAGGTTCTGCATGTAAAGGCCGCGTGCGCCCTGATACAGCGTGTCTTCGAGCGAGTCGAGGAAGGTGTTGTTTTCACCGCAACGCACGAGGATGCGCGCGTCGTCCGGCGAACCGCCCATCATCGGCGAAAGAGAGGTGACGAGAAGCGCGCCGCGATCGAAATCGAAGCCCATCATCTCAAGCACGGTGCGGTTCAGCCACATCTGGTCGCCGCGGCTGAAATCGCCTTCGAGCGGGAGGGGCTTTTGCTGGTTGCGCTGCTTTTCAAACGCTTCGTTGCGCAGAACCGTCAGCGGCACCTGAAGATTGTTGTACAGGCTGTCGATATCGATCGTGCCGATGTCGCTCGCATAGCCCATGAGAAGGGCGCGATACAGCGTGTCCGTGCCGAACGTTTTCTGTTTCAGCTCGGCAATTTTGCGGTACAGGTCGACGACCTGCTGCACGTATGGCGCGGCGTCGTTCCAGTTGTTGGCTTTGAGCGCAGCGGCGTGGCGCTTGCGGCCCTCGTTGGCGATCTGAACCGACGCGATATAAAGATCCGGCGGCAGGGCGGCGAGGTGATTATAGATGCGGCGCATTTCGCGCAGGTTGGAAAGATCCCACTCCGTCCAGTCGGACGAATTCTTGGCGGCGGCGTTCTCAACCTGGTCGAGAAGCTTCGTGACGGCCGGCGTCGTGGTTTCCGCGTAAATACGTTTCGTAATCGCGGAGATGTCGTTGATACGGCGGTTGAGGCCGCCCGTCGGCATCGCGGTCATCATGTCCACGGCCAGCGTGCTCCGGATCGAGAACAGCGTGTTCAGGTTGCTGAAGTAGAATTTCAGGTCGTTATACC
>CAYPCP010000026.1:0-18351 GCA_964409255.1 uncultured Pseudobdellovibrionaceae bacterium | reverse complement strand
ATGATAACGAGAAATTGCCTGTCGCGGTGTCTGGCGGGCTTGTTCATTCAGGCTCCCAAATCTATGAGAGCACAGGTTCGGACGTCCTTTTCATTCCTGAGATCGCGCCTGGTCAAAGCGTGCATGTTTATCACAGCGGAGGCGATGAATTCACCATCGAAACCCCTGAGAATAACGATTCTCTGCAGGCTAAATTTGAAGGGCAGACAGTGCGCATTCAGCCGGGCGATATCATCACCGGGCGCGGGTCCATCACATTTCAACGTGCGCCGGATGCAGATGGGCAAATCGCAGAGACCAAGCGCATCGGTGTGGTAAGCAAGCCAGGCGGTAACGACGGCCCGGGTTTCTAACTTCTTACTTTCTGTACTTATCTTTATGCGGTGAAGGAGGCAGGTTGCTGTCGGGCTCCGGGAGGAGCTCGGCGCGGATTGCCTCTTTTGCATAGGGATTGATCAGGGGTGGCGCGCCTTTGTCGGGTGCGGCGACGGGTACTGTTTCGCCGCAGGCGGGCGTGACTTTCAGCAATTTCGGCCAGATTTCGACCCAGCCCTTGCGGTGATCGGCGTCCTGTATCAGCGCATAACGCACGCAGGAAGACGCGCCCTGCGCCTGACGGAAATTATGATAGACGGCGGGCGGGACGGTATCGTCGCCGGCGGCGATGAAATGCTGCTGCGGGATAGCGCGCAGGGCGGGGGCGATGCCGTGCGCCTTGTCGAGCGCGCCCGCGACGGTGCGAAGCGACAGGACATCGGTGCGCGCCGCCGCCAGATGCGCCGCCACCGCGCCGCCCGCGTCATACCCGATCAGGTTGAAGCCGGTAATGTCGTAACGCGCTTTCATGTCGTCGAGAACGTCGTTGAAGGCGGCGAGGGCGTCCGGCGATACGGGGTCGCTGGAGGCGCAATCGTCATTGACGCCAGGCGAGCGGAACTGACAGGGCTGGGCGATCCAGCCGAGATTGTCGGCCCGGTCGCGCGAGGCGAGATGAAGGCCCAGCGCGTGAGAGGGCGTGGCGCCCGCTTCGCCGATATAAATGTTCGCGGGCGCGCCGCGTGTATGCATGCGTTCCCACAGCGGCAGGGCGTAGGTGCCGGTCTCGAGCGTGCGCTCAACCATAAAGGCGGGGCGCGCGATGCGGTTGGCGGACGTGCCGTCCAGTTCATCCGAAACATGACCGCAGGCGGTCAGGAGAAGCAAGGCGGCCAGCGCGGAACGTTTCATCGCAGATGCTCCGGCTTCCAGCCATTTTTCCAGGCGTCGAACGGAACGACATAGGCCGGGTAGCCATTGTCATCGAACCATGAATCCACGGCGTAGGCGTCGCCGGTCTTGTTCTCGCGGATTACGGCGGTCTGGTGAATCCAGTATCCCCCGCCCGTGAAGGGCAGGCGGATTTGCGGCTGTTCGATGCTGTGGAATTTGAGCAGGCCGCGCTGACGCATCAGGTCGAGATAGATGGTGGTGTTGGTGCTTTCGTCGACGCAGTCGAGCTGCCCGTCGCCGGTTTTCTTAAAGGTATCGCCGACATCGCGGTCGGTGCCGGTGAGGGCGCCGACGATCTTTTCAAACTCACCGATCGCCTTTTCGATGCGGGCGCGCTCCTGCTGGGCGTTTTTGGATTTGGGCTTGAAGATCTTGTCGATGCGCTTGTAATCCTTCTCGCTGAGCTGGACGAGGAAGTGCGAAGGGCAGCCATAGCCGTAGCAATGGGGGAATTGTTCGAGCGTGGCGGGCCGGATGCGCTTGGAGGCGAGATAGCGTTCATAGGTCTTGAAATCCTGCGACACGCAGCCGCCGAGGACGAACACGGATAACAGGAAGAAACGCTTCATGACCTTAATTCCACAATGACCGGGGTGTGGTCGGACGGATTGTCCAGACCGCGAGGTTCTTTATCTATGATACAGGATTGCAGCCGGTCCGCCAGAGGGGGCGAGAGCAGGAAATGATCGATGCGGATGCCCTTGTTCTGCGGCCATGCACCGGCCTGATAATCCCAGAAGCTGTATTGTTTGTCTTGGGTATTGAAAACACGGAAGGCGTCGGTCAGGCCGAGGTTCAGCAGCATGCGGAATTTCGCCCGTGTTTCAGGAAGATAAAGCGCATCGTTGATCCATGCTTTCGGGTCGTGACAATCCTTTTCCTCAGGTATCACATTAAAGTCGCCACCGACGAGAAAGGGAATATTTTCTTCGCGCAAAAATTTAAGATGATCGTATAAGCGTTTCATCCAATTAAGTTTATAATCGTATTTATCGCCGGGCGCCGGATTGCCGTTCGGCAGGTAGATATTAACGATACGAATACCCTCATAATCCACTTCAATATAGCGCGCCTGCGTATCGTTATTGTCGCCGGGCAGGATATTGCGCACCACCGTCGCCGGTTTCGGCGTCAGGATGGCGACGCCGTTATAGGCCTTCTGCCCTTCGGCGATGCTTTCATATCCGGCGGCCTTGAAATCGTCGGAAGGGAAATTCTCGCCTTTGATCTCCTGCAGGAGAAGGGCGTCGGGCTTGTGCGTGGCGAGCCACTCGCGCACCGCCGGGCCGCGGACCTTGATGGAATTAACGTTCCATGTGGCTATTTTCATTGACATAAGGTGCAGGCCCCGGCTAGAGAAAAATCATTCATACTATGGCTGTGTTATGCGTTTAATAAAAGAATTTCAAAGCAGAGTCGACCGTTTCACCGTGTGCAAGCGCCTGATCGAGCGGGCCAAGACGATGGTCGACGTCCACAAGATCGCGCTGGTTGGCGAGTTCCGCGATGTCGCGGCCCGGCCGCTCCTGTCCATCGATACGTCGCCCTTCGCGCGCGCCTATCAGCGCAAGGCCGACGATCATGCCAATATTCTCAAGCTCTGGATTTCCAGCGAGGCGATCGAGACGTTCCCGGTGCCGTCCAGGCTGTTACCGGAAAATTGCCCGCAATACAGCTACGCCAACCTGTTCGGCAGGGATCACCGCGATCTCGACCGCATCGCCGGGTATATGCACCGCACAGGCATGGTGACCGGCGATTACGCCAGCAACGCGCTTGCCAATCATGAACGCTGGCTGCGCCGTGCCGAAACCTATCCGGCGGTGCATCTGGGCCAAATTCTGATGGCGATGGAATGGAAGCTGCAGACCGACTTGGAGCCGCGCGAATGGTCGGCGCTTCTTCAGGACGATGGCGGGATCGTCGCGGGTTTCTGGAACAATGTGAATAAACTCGCCGATTATTCGGGGCATTTTCCAAACCGTCCGAAATTCCGCGCCGGGCCGAAAGACCCGGGCCGCGAAAAACGCGCGTCAGCCGCCGCGCCAGCCTTCGGCTGGGCGCAACCCGCCTCAATATAGTCCGGCTAAAGAGAAAAGGACGTCCCGCAGCCGCAGGACGATACCGCGTTGGGATTGTTCACGCGGAAGGACGCGCCGACCAGATCGTCGACATAATCGATTTCCGATCCCGCGAGATAGGGCAGGGAGATATCGTCGATCACCACGCCCGCGCCGTCTTTTTCAAACAGTTCGTCGTCGGATTTGACGTCTTCCGTCAGGTCGAAAATATAATTAAAGCCCTGACACCCGCCGCCTTCGACAAGCACGCGCAGCTTCAGCCCGGGGCGGTTTTCCGCGCTCTGGAGGGCTTTTATTCTTTTCACAAGGGCGTCGGTCAATGTTATGGTCATACTTTAAGTATATATGAAGATCATGTCCGCAAAGCAAGAAACCGCTCTTAATTATAATTACTGCGCCCTGCCGCTGGCGTCCTATGCGTGCCGCCCGGACCAGTCCAAGGGCAGGCTGTACACCGAACTGGAAAGCACCACCCGTACACCGTTTCAGCGCGACCGCGACCGGATCATCCATTCATCGGCGTTTCGCCGCCTGAAATACAAGACGCAAGTGTTCGTCTATCACGAGGGCGACCATTACCGCACGCGCCTGTCGCACACGCTGGAGGTCGCGCAGATCACGCGCAGCCTTGCCCGCGCGCTGCTGGTGAATGAGGACCTTGCGGAAGGTATCGCGCTCTCCCACGATCTGGGCCATACGCCGTTCGCGCACACGGGCGAAGAGGTGCTGGAAAAATGCATGGCGCCGTTCGGCGGGTTCGAACATAACGACCAATCCTTGCGCGTGCTGACGAAGCTGGAGCGGAAATATCCGCGCTGGCCGGGGTTGAACCTGACATGGGAGACGCTCGAAGGCGTCGTCAAGCATAACGGGCCGATCACGGGACCGCTGCCCACCACGCTGGCCGAAGTGCAGACGCAGACCGACCTGCGGCTTGAGACGTATGCGTCGCTGGAAGCGCAATGCGCGGCGATTGCCGACGATATCGCCTATAACAATCATGATGTGGAAGACGGCCTGCGCGCGGGCATGTTCACCATCGAAGACCTTGAAAAGATCCCGTTCCTCGGCCATGTGATCGGCACGGTGCGCCACCATTACCCGGATATCGCGGATCATTATCTGGTGCAGGAATCCATTCGCGAAATGATCGGCGCGATGGTTACGGATGTCCTCAAGGAAACGAACAAGCGTCTTTCCGAGCTCAAACCGCAGACCGCCGAAGATATCCGCATGGCGGGCCGTCCGATGGTCGCGTTTTCCGAACCGATGGAGAAAAAGGTCGAGGATCTGCGCGCGTTCCTGATGCAGCGCATGTACCGCCATTTCACCGTCATGCGCGTGCGCAACAAGGTCGAGCATATCATCAGCGACCTGTTCAATGCGTTTACCGACCGTTACTACCTTCTGCCCGATCACTGGCAGGAACGGGTCGAAAAGGCGGGCGGGATCATGGACGATACCGCCAAGGCCCGGATCGTGTGCGATTACATCGCGGGCATGACCGACCGTTACGCCATCCGCGAGCATGAGCGCATGTTCGATCTGTACTGGGATATGCGGTAAATTTTCATAAGAAAACCAACAAGTTGCGGAAAATCTTCGTTTTCCGCCGTGGAACCGCTTGAGAACCCGCGCGTTTTTTCATAGCATCATCGGGAATTCAGAATCATTCAAGGGCAGGTGTTCTATGGCTAATCGCTACGATTTCGACGACAACGAAAAAGGCAAACTGGCAGGTCTGTGGGAATCGATGGGGCCGCGCGTCACCGTGGGGGCCGTCACGCTGGCTGTCGTGCTGCTGGCCGGGGTTATCTGGGCGACCTATCCGGATGGCGACGATGCGATGCCGGGCGATGCCGTGCCGATCGTGCGCGCCGATGCGGGCGAATTCAAAATCACGCCGGACGATCCGGGCGGCATGCAGATCGCACACCGCGACAGCACCGTGTTCGGCGCGGGCAGCAACAGCGAAGCGGGCGTTGAAAATCTTCTCGCCGATGACGACAGCGAAGAACCGATGCCGAAATCGCAACTCTTTGCCGGGCTGAACACGGGTGAGCCGAGCGCGGAGATGGCGGATTCGATGCCGCCGCAACCGGACAGTGCGCAAGCCACCGTACCGGCCACCGATCCGGCTCAGTCTGCAGCTTCATCGCAAACCGCCAGCATCGAA
This sequence comes from uncultured Pseudobdellovibrionaceae bacterium, assembly GCA_964409255.1. Taxonomy (GTDB): domain Bacteria; phylum Pseudomonadota; class Alphaproteobacteria; order Micavibrionales; family Micavibrionaceae; genus CAYPCP01. The sequence goes on along the minus strand of CAYPCP010000026.1, from coordinate 12,825 downwards.
GAAAAAATTTTGAACGATACGGCGCCCGCCGCCGGTGCGTTGAGCGAACCGGTGCCGGAAGCCACGCCGCCGAAGGAAGTCGATATGGCGCAGGCCGCACGCGCAGCCGCGCAGCTTGAGCCTGCCGCCGGTGCCGCCACGGGTGCGGCGAGCGCGACGAAAGATGCCGCGAAGGAAGCCGCAAAAGCGGCCGCGAAAGCCGCGAAAGTGGAGCCTGCCGCCGGTGCTGCGTCGGGCAATTTCTACATTCAGGTCGGCAGCGTGAAGGAAGCGTCCAAGGCCGATGCGGAATGGAAAAAAATTCAGGCGAAGCACAGCCAGCTTTCGACCCTGACGCACCGCGTTGAGCGTGCGGACCTGGGCGCGAAGGGCGTTTTCTACCGCATTCAGGCAGGGCCGGTGAGCAAGGAAAACGCCGCCGCATCGTGCGATGCGATCAAGAAAGTGACGCCGGGCGGCTGCTTGATCGTTGCGGACTGATCCCGCGCTATCATGAAAGCGATCATCCTTTCTTGTGAAGGCACGGTTCTGACCGATGCGGAAAAGGCGTTGTTTCGCACCGCCGACCCGCTGGGTTTCATTCTTTTCAAACGCAATATCGGCACGCCCGATGACGTCCGCGCCCTGACCGCCGCGCTGCGCGAAAGCGTGGGCCGCGATTGCCCGGTCCTGATCGATCAGGAAGGCGGGCGCGTTCAACGCATGAATACGCCGCACTGGCCGCAATACCCGAGCGCGCAGGAATGCGAAGACGTGCCGGCCACCGCCAGCGCCATCGCGCGCGATCTTGCCGCTGTCGGGATCGATGTGAACTGCGTTCCCGTGCTCGACATCCATTTTCCTGAAACGCATCAGGCGATCGGCAATCGCGCCTATGGCGATACGGCAGAAGATGTTTTTCAAAAAGGCATGCAGGCGGTGGACGCGCATTTAAGCGCGGGCATCACCCCGGTCATGAAACACATGCCGGGGCAGGGCCGCGCCGCGCAGGATTCACATTACGATTTGCCGCTGGTGTCGGCCACGATCGATGAATTGCGGGAAAAAGATTTTGTCCCCTTTGCCCGCATGGCGGCGTCGCCGTCGGCGGACCGGATATGGGGCATGGTTTCCCATATCCTGTACGGGGCGATCGACCGGGAGCACCCGGCCTCGGTATCGGCGAAAGTGATTGATATTATCCGTAAAGAACTGCATTTTGACGGGCTTTTGCTGTCCGACGACGTGTCCATGGGGGCTCTGGCAACCTATGGCCCGCCTGAGGATAGATGCAAAGCCATGCTGGAAGCGGGCTGCGATATCGCGCTATACTGCGCCGGCAAGCTTGATGAAATGGAAAAAATCGCTCAATCCGCCCCGCGGATGAGGGCAGAGAGTATTGATCGTTATGAACGAAGCCGTGTTCGAAGAAGACCCGCCGCGTGACGCCTTGATGGATGGCGACCACGAAGCGGACGCATTTCTTTTGAACATTGACGGTTACGAAGGCCCTATCGACGTTCTGCTCGACATGGCGCGCAACCAGAAAGTGGATTTGCGCGAAGTTTCGATCCTCCAGCTCGCCCGCCAGTATCTTGAATTCGTCGAACGCGCCAAGGCGCTGCGCCTGGATCTCGCGGCTGAATATCTCGTCATGGCGGCGTGGCTGGCGTATCTGAAATCCCGCCTGCTGCTGCCGCGCGATGAATCCAAACCCGGCGAGCCAAGCGGCGAGGCCATGGCCGAAGCGCTGCAATTCCAGCTCCGCCGTCTTGAAGCGATGCGCGAAGCGGCGCAGAAACTCATGGCGCTGCCGCAGCTCGGCAAAAATGTTTTCGCCCGCGGCATGCCCGAAGGCCTTAAGGTCTCGTTCAACACCAGCTGGGACGTCACGCTTTACGATCTGCTCAAGGCCTATGGCGATATCAAACGCCGCGCGGAATTCAGCACGTACGAACTGCCGACCTTCAATGTCATGTCGATGGAAGCCGCGATTGATCGCGTGACCGCGATGCTCGGCAACCTGCCGCGCACCGGCCCGCACACAGTGTGGGCGACGTTGCAAAGCTTCCTGCCGGAAAACATCACCGATCCGCTTTATCTGCGTTCGTCGATTGCATCGACGTTTACGGCAGGGCTTGAGCTGGCCAAGCAGGGCAAAGTCGAAATTCGTCAGGACGGGCTGTTCCGCCCGATTTACCTGCGCACAACAAACCGCCCGCCGGGCGCCGATGAAACACCACAAGAGGAAAGTCAGACCCATGACGGAACCGCACACTGAAACCGCGCCGCAGCCGCTGCGCATTCTGGAAGCGATGTTGTTCGCCAGCGCCGAGCCGCTGTCGCCGGCCGCGATGCATGAACGTCTTCCCGACGGAACGGATCTTGGCGCGCTGATCGAGGAGCTGAAGGCGCAATATGACGGACGCGGCGTGGAACTGGTCGAGGTCGGCGGAAGCTGGGCCTTGCGTACCGCCGCCGATGTCGGCAGCGCGCTGACGATTGAAAAGGATGTCGAAAGAAAACTTTCCCGCGCGGCGCTCGAAACGCTCGCGATCGTCGCCTACCACCAGCCGATCACGCGCGCGGAGATTGAAAATATCCGCGGTGTCGCGACGCATAAGGGCACGCTGGACGCGCTCATGGAAATGGGCTGGGTCAAGCCGGGCCGCCGCCGCGAAACGCCGGGCCGTCCGCTGACATGGGTGACGACGACCGCGTTCCTCGATCATTTCGCGCTGGAGGCGATTACGGACCTGCCGGGTCTTGACGATCTCAAGGCCTCGGGCCTGCTCGACCGGCGCCCCGCGATCGACACGGTGCCGGATACGCGCGACCTGTTCGATGACGGCGACCGCGATGCAGGGGAGATTTTGTCCGGCGCACCGGAATCCGACGAGGATGAGTTCGCCGATTACGAAGAAGATATGAGTGAGGAGGATTAATCACCATGGGATTGAGCATCTGGCACCTTTTGGTCGTCGCGCTTGTCATTTTCCTGTTTTTCGGGGCAGGGCGCCTGCCGCGTGTGATGGAAGACATCGCCAAGGGCATCAAGAGTTTTAAAAAGGGACTGGCCGAGGACGACGTATCGCCGAAGCAGGTCGAAGATCACAACAAGAAAGACTAACCCGTGTTCGACGTCGGCTGGGCGGAGATACTGGTGATTGTCGCCGTGGCTGTAATGGTCATCGGCCCGCAGGACATTCCCAAAGTCATGTACGGGATCGGCCGCTTTATGCGCCGCCTTCAATATGTCCGTTTCGCCGTTTCACAGCAGTTCGACGACATCCTGAAAGCCGGCGATATCGAAGAGCTGCGCCGGGGCGTCAATTTCGAAGCGCCCAAAACCGACGAACGCGCCGCCGATATCGACCCGGAACCCGAACTGCCCGCCTCAACGCCATCCACCCCGTCGCCCGCGGAGCAAAAGAATGACTGAGCCGCAGGACATGGCGGCGATGCCGATCACGGGCCATCTGGTCGAGCTGCGCAAGCGCCTGATCTGGGCGTTCGCGGCGATGATCGTGGGGACGGGGATATGTTACCTGTTCGTCGAGCAGATTTACGGTTTTCTGGTGACGCCGCTGGCGCAGGCCATGGGTGACGCCAGCACCGGGCGGCTTATTTCCACGGGCCTGACGGAAGTATTTTTCACTTATATGAAGGTCGCGTTTTTCGCGGGCACGTTCCTGACCTTCCCGATTTTGCTGGCGCAGGTGTGGCTGTTCGTCGCGCCGGGCCTGTACAAAAACGAACGCAGTGCGTTTCTCCCTTATCTTGCGGCGACGCCGGTTTTATTTTTCGCCGGCGCGGCGATGGTCTATTACCTGATTATTCCGATGGCGTGGCAGTTCTTCCTGTCGTTCGAAAGCACGGGCGCGGATACGGTCCTGCCCATTCAGCTCGAAGCGCGGGTCGGGGAATATCTCGACCTGATCATGACGCTGGTTTTCGCGTTCGGGCTTTGTTTTCAGCTTCCGGTTTTACTCACGCTCATGGGGCGCGCGGGGCTTGTGACGGCCAAGGGCCTCGCCGAAAAACGTAAATACGCCATTGTCGCGATCTTCACTGTCGCAGCCTTCATCACACCGCCTGACGTGCTCAGCCAGTTCATGCTTGCGATCCCGATCATCGGTTTGTATGAAATTTCCATTCTTCTCGTACGCAGGGTTGAAACGAAAAAATCATGACCGCTGTTCCGCTCGTCGAACTCTACAAACAACGCGGGTTGCAAAAAGACCCGCAGCAGCTGAAAGCGCTGGCGGCGCTGGAGCGCCTGCACGGCGAACTGGTCAGGGCGCCCAAAAAGGGCCTGTTCGGTTTCGGCAAAAGCGTGGCGCCCAAAGGCATCTATATTTACGGCGATGTCGGGCGCGGGAAATCCATGCTGATGGATATCTTTTTTCACAATCTGCCCGAAAACCTGTTGAAACGCCGCGTGCATTTTCATGAGTTCATGATTGAAACGCACGACTGGCTGCATCAGGCGCGCGGCGCAAAGGTCGATAATTTATTGCCGCTCTATGCCGATGCCGTGGCGAAAAACGTCCGTGTTTTATGTTTTGATGAGTTTCATGTCACCGATGTCGCGGACGCGATGATCCTGTCGCGGTTGTTTACCGCGTTGCTGGAAAAAGGCGTGACGGGCGTCGTCACCAGCAACTGGTCGCCGGACAGGCTGTATGAAGGCGGGCTGCAACGCGATCTTTTCCTTCCGTTCATTGATTTCATCAAGGAAAACGCCGAAATCGTCCATCTCGACAGCCAGACCGATTACCGCACGACGTTTGTCGAGGATTTCAAATATTACTTTTATCCGCTCGGCCCGGAATCGGGCAGAAAAATCGACACGCTGTTCATGGAGATGACTCACGGTCATCCGCCGATCCTTAAAAAAATCGTGGTGAAGGGGCGTAATCTTCTTATCTGCTGCAGCGACGGCGTGGCGCGTTGCTCCTTCGCCGATTTGTGCGAGCGTCCGCACGGCGCGGAAGATTTTCTGCAGATCGCCAGCCAGTTTCATACGATTTTTCTCGAAGGGGTCCCGCGCCTCGGCAATGAAAAGCGCAACGAGCTGAAACGTTTTATGAACCTTGTCGATGTACTCTACGACAAAGGAAAGCTTCTGATCGTCAGCGCCGATGCGGCGCCCGACAAACTATATTACGGCCATGATCACGAAGCGGAATTCGCCCGCACCATCAGCCGCCTGCGCGAAATGCAATCGTCGGCCTATCCGGCACAGGCCGGGGCGTAAATCACGATGTTCGGCTTCCTCGAAAAATTGATCCCGGGTTTCAAGCGCGGGGTCAATGCGGCCGAGCGCGACGGCGAGGCGGCCCGCACGGGCGGTTTCTGGCGCCGCCTGTCGGTGGCGCGCAACCCGAACACGGCGCAGGAAGTCCTTTATTACATGGCGCAGAGCGACCCCAGCCCGCATGTGCGCCGCGCGGTCGCAAAAAACAAGGCCACGCCCGTTCATGCCAGCATGATTCTGGCGGGTGACCGCAGCGTCGATGTGCGCATGGCGCTGGCCGCACGACTGGTCGATCTGCTGCCGCAGTTATCGAGCGAGGCGCACAGCCAGCTTTATGCCTATGTGGTGCAGGCGCTGGGCACGCTTGCGCTTGATGAAGTGCTCAAGGTGCGCAAGGCATTGTCCAGTACGCTTAAAGACCACGCGCACGCGCCGCCGAAAGTGGCGGGGCAGCTGGCCCGCGACGTGGAGCGGGACGTGGCGGAGCCGATTTTAAGGTTCTGCGCATCGCTGTCGGATGCGGATCTGCTGGAAATATTAAAAGAACATCCGGCGGGCTGGGCGATCGAGGCGGTCGCGGGCCGCATCAAGGTCAGCGAGAAAGTATCCAAGGCCGTTATCGATACCAACCATGTTCCCGCGGGAACGATCCTTCTCGGCAACGAAGGCGCGTCCATTCCGCCCAGTCTCCTCGAAACCATCGTCATGCGCGCGCGGGAATATCCGGAATGGCACGAGCCGCTGGCGCTGCGTAAATCCCTGCCGCCGAGCATGGCGGAAATGCTGGCCGAGTTTGTGGACGAGCGCGTGCGGACGCTGCTTCAGAAACGGGCGGACTTCGATGAAAAAACCAGCGAGACGATTGCCGCCGTCGTCCGCCGCCGGATCGATTACGAAGAAAAACAGTCGGCTGGCGCGCATTCCCCCGCTGAGCGTGTGAATGCGCTGGTGCGCAAGGGCCTGCTGAACGAAAGCGCGATTGCCGACGCGCTGGCCATGCGGGATAAGGAATTCGTGGTCGCGGCGCTGGCGTCGCTGACGCGGTCCACGGCGTCGGACATCCAGAAAATATTCCAGATGCGCGCCGCCAAACCGATTACCGCCATGGCGTGGAAGGCAGGGCTGTCGATGCGCATGGCGCTGCGGCTTCAGCAGGATATGGGCCTGGTGGCGCCCAAAGAGCTTCTCTATCCCAAGGGCGGAACCGATTACCCGATGACGCGCGAAGAGATCCAGTGGCAGCTGGAGTTTCTCGATCTGTAAAATCCCCGCAAGGCTTTTTTAACCTTTTGCCTTCATTGTGGCGCGGGCATATAATTCATGCCGTCATTATCATTTTCCACAGAAGGGATTTCCAAACATGGCACGGGCAAAAATCGGATTGGTAGGCGCAGGGATGATCGGCGGCACGCTGGCGCATCTCATCGGGTTAAAGGAACTGGGCGATGTTGTCATGATCGACGTTGCCGAGGGCATTCCGCAAGGGAAGGGTCTCGATCTCGCTGAATCCTCACCTGTCGAAATGTTCGATTGCGCCTATACGGGCAGCAACGATTACGCCGCGCTCAGCGGTTGCGATGTCGTCATTGTTACGGCGGGCGTTCCGCGCAAGCCGGGGATGAGCCGCGACGACCTGATCGGGATCAATTCCGGCATCATCAAAACGGTCGGAGAAAACATCAAGAAACATGCGCCGAAATCTTTCGTTATCGTGATTACGAACCCGCTCGACGCGATGGTCGAAGTCATGCAGCGCGTGACGGGTTTCGATCCGAAGATGGTTGTCGGCATGGCCGGCGTTCTGGATTCCGCGCGTTTCCGTTACTTCCTCGCTGAAGAGTTCAAGGTATCGGTCGAAGACATCACGGCTTTCGTTCTCGGCGGCCATGGCGACACGATGGTGCCGCTGACACGTTATTCGACGGTGGCGGGCATTCCGTTGCCGGACCTCGTGAAGATGGGCTGGACGAGCCAGGAAAAACTGGATTCGATCGTTCAGCGCACGCGCGACGGCGGTGCGGAGATCGTGGCCCTGCTCAAAACCGGTTCGGCATATTACGCCCCGGCGTCGAGCGCGGTTGTGATGGCCGAAAGCTTCCTGAAAGATAAAAAACGCGTTCTGCCCTGTGCGGCGAAACTGAACGGCGAATACGGCGTTAAAGGCCTGTATATCGGCGTGCCGGTCGTCATCGGCAAGGGCGGCGTTGAGAAAATTATCGAGATCACGCTGAGCGCCGACGAACAGAAAATGTTCGATCACTCGGTCAACGCGGTGAAAGGTCTTGTCGAGGCGGTCGATAAAATCGCCGCGTAACTAGCTGTTTAAACGCAAATGCATGCCAGGCCGCAACGCCACCGTTGCGGCCTGCACTTTATTGGCTTCGTCGCTGGCCGCGATCTTGATCGTGTCGTCGTTGTTGAGGTCGGCCACGTTGACGCGGATGCCACGCAGGCTGTCCGTCGCCACGGCGCGGAAAATCGGAACCGGGCATAGCGGGCCGTTGCAGGCAGGCGCTTCGGCAGCAAGACGCGCGACGCGCGCGCCGCTGAAGGCGATATCGCCCGTAACCGGATGCACGCGCATTTCGAACTTGTCGCGCAGCTGGAAAATGCGGAAATCTTCGCCCAGCGGGCCGTATTGGCCGCGTGCATAAAGTTCGGTGCGTCTGACTTCCTGCGCGCGGACCTGCGCAATTTCGGCGTCGAGCTGTTCGCGGACGGCGCGTTGCACAAGGGCGGTTTCGTAAACATAGCTGGTGTCTTCGTCCTCGCGCAGTTCGACATGCTGCTGCGGGTCGTGCGTGCGCGCGTTGTCGAAATGGCCGACGATGCTTTTCACCAGAGACGGAATATCCCCGAACAGCGGTTTGAGATTTTCGGAGACGACAAAAGCCATCGCGAGATCGATCGGCTTTTGCAGGAGCAGGGCGGTGTTGTCGTCGTGACGGGCGCGGTAGCGCGTGATTTTACCGACGGCGGTATGCCCGCTGCCCTTGGCGCGGACCTCGTGCCCGAGGTCGTCATAACGTTCGCGGTATTCCTGCTGATCTTTTTTACGTGCCTCGGCTCTTTTGAGCTCTTCTGCGGCGGCATGAATGTCGTTCATGTCTTTGCCCTTTTCCCTGTTTGATTACTCGCATCATAACAGACGGAAGGCGCTTTGACAAATCGTTTACATAAGGTGATTGGCGGTTAGCCGAGGCCCAGGCCGGTGGAGGTCGGGCGGACATATGTATTCGCCGCCGCGACAACGACTTCCGGTGTTGCCGCAGGCGTCGCCGTTTCGGACGGCGTGGTGGCGCCGGAGAAACTTTCTTTGAGTTTAACGTCCGTTTCCTTGATCCCCAGACCGTCGGAAGAGGAGAGCGCTTTCGCGGTCGGTGCCGCGTCGGCGACTTTGATTTCGGCGGTTTTATTTTCGGCGACCTGAATGGCTTCCGGTTGTTGCGCGGCGGCGGGGTTCATCCATTGCTGGATCTGCGAGAACCACGAAGATTGAACCGGCGCGGCTTCGGCCACTTCGATTCGTTTCAGGCCGAGATCGCTGTGACGGTCGCTGAAATCGTTATAGTAATTCGCGTCGATGCCGTATTCCTGCACGATATCGTCCAGCGTCTGGCCGGCGGCAAGGCGGTCGGCGGTTTCCTGGCTGCTGAGGCGGGCGATCTGGTTTTCGATCGTGCTGCTCGTTTCCTTCATGCTGTTGTAGGTTTTTTCTTCGTCGAGACGGGCGCCGGCGCGCGGGTATTTCGCGCGGTAGTCTTCTTCCTTCATCTCGCCTTTTGTAAAGGACTCTTTGTCCTTTTTGAATTCTGCGCGGGACTCCAGTCTTGCCAGATATTCCTTGTTTTCGCTCTGAAGCTGTTCCTGAGACATATCGCCTTGGTTAACGGCGGCAAGGTCCGCTTCATAAGCGGCGCGCTGTTCGATGAATTTCGCGGATTGAGGATATTTTTCGAGGAATTGCGCCTGCGTCATGCCATCGGGTTGCCCGATGCTGGCGAAATCCTTTTTAAACTCTTCGAATTTCTGCCCTTTTGTCAGGCGTTCGTTTTCCTTGTTCGTGATCAGGGCATCGAGTTGCGCGTCCTGATTGCGCAGATCGTTGATGATGGCTTCGATGGCGCTGACGGTGGCGGTTTTTGCCTCGACGACGATTTCGGCCTGAACAACAGCGGTGGTCGTCTCGGCGACGGCATTAGCGATTTCTTCGCCTTTTTTCCTGAACTCGTCAGGCGTCAGGATTTCGGGGTTGGCAGCGGTGTGGGTTCTGCCTAATTCGTCGGTATATTCGTAGGATACTTCGCCGCCAGGGAGTTCGACTACGGTGTACGTCATGCCGTCCTTGCCCACGACGGTGTTGCCCTTGGAAATGCTCTTGGCTTGTGCTTCGTGAATGGCGGCATCCGTGTTGGCAATTTGCTCGTCGCGCTTGGCGGTAGTGAGGTTTTCCTGTGCGGCGACCTGTTCCTGACGCGCGACAACAAGGTTTTCTTCTTGTGTCACAATTTCCTGTTGAATCTGAACCTTTTTCGCTCTGAGATCGGCGATCTCCCTATCCAGCGCTTCGAGATCGAACACGAGAGAATTACCGAAGTCAGCGGCGCCCTGCATGAAAATGCTGTGTTCGACATCCGCGAGATTGATCGTCGTGATGATGCGGGCGGTTTTCTGGCGCTCTTCTTTTTCCTTGCGTTCTTCGGGCGTGAGATCTTCGTTGGTGCCGTTGTGCGCGGCGCGGAACATGTTGCCGGCGTCGATATTTTTAAGGTTGCCGGCGGCGGCGGCGAGCATCTGCTGCATCATGCCGGCCTCGGGTGAGGCGACGATGGAATTCTTGTTGTCGCCGAACAGGGCATGCGGCGGCTGGCGGAAAATTTCCGCTTTTTCGCTTGGCGCATTGAGGTCCTGATGAATGCTCATCCCTTAGCCCGGTTACAGTTGTCCAGTTCTATAAATTTTACCATAAGGTGTTGAAGGAAAACAAAAACCGGCCTGTTTTGGCCGGTTTTTAAAATTATCCAAACAATTTCAACTGGTTACATGGGCGCCGGGCGTGGCCCGCCGCTGCCGGGGGAAAACGTCTGCCAGACTTTCGACGCCGTCTCACCGCTGCCCGCGAAGGCATAGGACAGGCCGGTCCGCGCAACCGCAAAGCTTATTTCGGCCCGGCTGGCGAGCAGGGGGCCTTCCATCCTATCGGCCGGATTGATGACGCAAAGATCGAATGCCGTTCTTCCGCTGGCGGCGGTTTCCGACACGGGGCCGACAGAGGAGGCCACTTTCTGGGCGAAATAGGCCGTGATGCGCGGTATCAATTGTGCGGCCGTAATATTTTCGGGGAGCAATCCCGGATTGCTGCTGACCACCGCGTTGAGTTTTCGAGCGCCGCTCTGGCCGATCAATGCCGATACATGGGTAACGTCCGTCAGGCGCGCATTCGGCGCGTCGGATGAAAGGGCCGCCGCATAACGGGCATTCGTCGCGCCGAGGAAATGATCGGGCGCGTAATATTTCGCCGTGCGTTCAAGACGTTCGATAACCCCGAGACCCTTGGCGTTTTCAATGCGCAGGCCGGGCGCCTTTTTATGAATGTCGAGCGCGACAAGCTCCGCCGCGAAATTGATATCGTTCGCCAGCGTCATGGCGGCGAACAGGGTCGGCGGCATGCGTTGTGAATCCAGCGCCGCCTTGATCGTGGCGTCCGATGTTTTGACGACGGTGTCGATCGCGGAGACGATCATGCGGTCTGCGTCCGGGTCCTTGCTGGTTCCGTTTTCCAGACGCGCGAGCGCGTTTTGATACCGCTCCGTTTTCTGGCCGTAGGCCTGGATGTAATCGAACTTGGTGGTGTCGATCATCTGCCACGGATTGGTGGCGGAAGAATTATTGGCGATCAGGTCGAGGAAGCCGTTCGTTTCGTAATGGGCGATGTAGAAAAGCGCTTCGGGTGCAATCCCGTGCGCAAGGCCGGCCTTCAGCGAAGCGCGGTAAATCATGTCGATATCCGCAGAGCGATTGTCATGGGCAAGGGCGAAAGCCGCGCTGACAGGATCGACGGAGAGGAGATTTCTTTCCACGCACACCTGATGCAGTCTCGCCTGCGAAAGCGTATGCCCCAGAACGGTTGCATGCGCGGACGCGTCGATGGGCGTCATGGCGAAAGCGACCGAGGCCGCTATCCCGGCGGTGCCAATGATATCGCGCCCGAGCTTGTTGATGCCCATCGCGCCCATCATGCCGGCCCAGCCATTGGCCAAAGCGCCCCATGTTTTCCATCCGCCAAGCCCTATGGTTTTAACAAGGTTTCCGGCATAGCCAAACGTATGCGTTACAAGGCTGGTGCCGTATTTCAGGGCGGAAAAACTATCGCGTCCCATGGCCTTAAAATTATTTACTGTTTCCGCGTGATGGGCTTCGGTGCGTTTTTGGTTGGTAACCATGACGTCCGGGTCCGCCTTGCGGATGGTGATGCCGATATTTTTAAGGACATCGAGATTTTCATGACGCACATATTGTTTGAAAAGCGTTCGGGTGGCGTTGAGGGCAGGCGTCTGTAATTCCTTGTTGCCGCTGCGCAGCGCATCGATCGTGAGATCCAGATCCATGTCGATCGGGCGCGTGAATTTTTCGAACGTATCGAAGTTGGCGTTGATGAAATCAGCCATCTGGGTGGCGGAAGCGGCGGCAACCGCTGCTTCATACCGGTTGCGGTTGCGCCTGTCGGCGGTTTTCTGCGCCTGTTCCAGCATCGTGTCGTCGGAAACTTTTTTCATACCCATACCCTCTTTTTCAGCCCACTTGAGGGGCCTGTTTTACCCCTACATGTTTACATAATTTGGTTAAGGGAAGCAAAAATTCACCGTTTGTTAAGAGGGGAAAGCACAGTATGCGCAGGCTTTTGCGGCTTTGCAGCGACCCCCCTGACATGCTAGGTAAAGGGGCAAGAAGGCGGTCGAATCACGGTTGATCCGCTAACATACTGAAAAGGAAAGATTTTCCCATGAATATCCATGAATATCAGGCGAAAGAATTGCTGGCGAAATACGGCGTCGCCGTGCCCAAGGGCATCCCGGCGATGAGCGTTGCCGAAGCCGTCGCCGCTGTAAAACAGCTCCCCGGTCCCCTGTACGTCGTCAAGTCGCAGATCCATGCGGGCGGTCGCGGCGCGGGCAAGTTCAAGAACAACCCGACAGGCAAGGGCGGCGTCCGCCTCTGCAAATCCGAAGCGGAAGTCAAAGACGCGGCCGAAGCCATGATGAACCAGGTTCTGGTCACGAAACAGACCGGCCCGGAAGGCAAGGAAGTTCAGCGTTTGTACGTCACGGACGGCGTGGACATTAAAAAAGAATATTACTGCTCCGTGGTTCTCGACCGCGCCACGTCCCGCGTGACGTTCATGGCGTCGACCGAAGGCGGTATGGACATCGAAGAAGTCGCCGAAAAGCACCCGGAGAAAATCATCCGCGTGGCGATCGACCCGGTCACGGGCCTGCAAGGTTACCACGCGCGCAAGCTGGCCTTCGGCCTCGGTCTCGAGGGCGACGCGTTCAAGAGCGCGGTGAAATTCTTCGGCGCGCTGTACA
>CAYPCP010000025.1:0-18625 GCA_964409255.1 uncultured Pseudobdellovibrionaceae bacterium | reverse complement strand
AGAAAGGCCGCAGGGACGAAATCATCCTTTACGATGGGGCTGTCCGCGGCGTCTCCAACCAGCTGGTCGCCCATGAAGGTAAGGTTTGTATTCCAGCTGTCCGTGATGCGGTATGTTGCGCCGAGGGAAAAACCTATGGATTTGATGCCGGATTCTGCATCGTACCGGGCATAACGCGAACGTGCCGATTGGGTCGGTGAAACGCCGAAGTTGTTGCTCATGTGATCTTCGTTCGCCCATACGGCGCCCACGGAACCGGACAGAATGAATTTGTCATTCACCGAATAGCGCGATCCCAGATTTAACCCGGCCGTTGTGCCGTAGTCCCCCGATACCGCCGTAGAAACGTTGCCCGACAGTTGCGCCACGCCGAAATCATATTCAGCCAGAAGGTTCGCCGTCGCCGAAGCGTCAACATCACCCATGCCTGAAAGGTTCTTGCGATCATCGCTCTCATCCCGTCCCGGCGCATAGCCTATCGATGCGCCGACCTTGTAGTTTTCGCCACTCAGGGGGTAGCTGCCGATACCGTCATAGACGTTGGCAAAAAACAGACCGTCCTTGTATTCGACGTTGACGACGGGAACGGGAAGGACATCGTATTCGTCCGATCCTTCATAGGTTGGGGCATATCCGATGCCCGCCCCCACTATAAAGCTCCAGTCGCTTTTTTTGACGGATTCAACAGATTGTGTGGATGGCGCGGCTTGCTGTGTGCTGTTGTACCATTGCTGCGCGTGGGCGTTGCCCGCCAGAGCAAGATAGAAGACGCCAACGGCAAGAGCTGTGGATATTTTATGTTTATTCGGCATGGCATTGTCCCTTGTTGGAGTATGTTTACAATGCTACCGATACCGTGAATTATTCACGTAGTAAATATATTATTTCATGATAAACATGAAATAATGAATGAGAAAGACACAATATGGAAACGAACGCCAAGATCTTTAAATATTTGGACCGCGCCTTTTGGATGGTCTGGGGGGCATTACCCTTCATGGTTTGTATACGCCTCTATTACGCTTTCACCTTTGCGTATTTCAATACCGAAGGGCAGGAAATTCCGTTGATGGAATTTTCGCTCGCCGGAAAAATCCTGGCATGTTCTTTTATCGGGGTCGGTCTTGCTTTCTACGTTCTTCTTCTGGGATTTATGCATACCCTTATCCGTCAATTTCAGCGCGGGAGTCTTTTTGTGGAGCGCACATTGAAATGCATGAAAAGGATCGCAATCGTCCTGATCGCATGGCCGTTCATTCTGCTCGTTTTGTTTAATGTGACGCAGTACGGGCTGTTCCGTCTGGGCGATCTTCGGGAATGGAATCTTGAATATGATTTTGAATTGCCGCTGATCGCCGCCGGACTCGTTATTCTTGCCCTGCGGCTTGTTATATCGCATGCCATAGAACTTCATCGTGATGCGCAATATACGGTATAAGAGGGATACATCATGGCAATCATAGTAAACCTCGACGTGATGCTGGCAAAACGCAAGATGCGCCTGAACGAGCTTGCCGATGCCATCAACATCAGCATCCAGAATCTTTCCGTTTTGAAAACCGGCAAAGCCCGCGCGATTCGTTTTTCCACGCTGAGCGCCATTTGCCGCGTTCTTGAATGTCAGCCGGGGGACATTCTCGAATATGCCCAAGGCGAGGACGGGCTGGAAGAAAACGAAGCGTAACGTTATGGAGACCCTTATTTGGGAGAAGGCGAATGAACGTCTGGCCTGATCAAAAAATAACCCGGCTTCTGAAGATTGGGCATCCGGTTATTCAGGCGCCCATGGCTGGCGTCGATACGCCGCGGCTTGCGATAGAAGTCGCGAAAGCAGGCGGCCTCGGCTCTTTAGCCTGCGCCCTTCTTACGCCTGATCAGATCCGCGAGGCGTGGGCCGTCATCAAAAAAGAAACGGACCGTCCCATCAACCTGAATTTCTTTTGTCACGCGCAGAACGAAAAATCGCTCTCGCAACAGGAGAAATGGAAAAACAGGCTGGCATCTTATTACGCGGCGTTCGGCATCGATCCGGATACGGTCGCCGAAGGTCCTCTGCGCATGCCGTTCGATAAGGATTTCTGCGCCGTGGTGGAAGAAATAAAACCGCCGGTCGTCAGTTTCCATTTCGGCCTGCCTTCTCCGTCTCTTTTGCAAAGGGTAAAAAAGGCAGGCGCTGTCGTCCTGTCATCGGCAACGACGGTCGAAGAAGCGCTCTGGCTCGAGCAGAACGGATGCGATGTCATTATCGCGCAAGGCGTCGAAGCGGGCGGGCACAGGGGCATGTTCCTGACGGACGATACCGCGACCCAGACCGATACGATCTCTTTGGTTTCCGGCATTAAACGGGCTGTGTCCGTTCCCGTCGTTGCGGCGGGCGGCATTGCGGATGCCGCCGCGATCAAGGCATGTCTTGATGCAGGCGCATCGGCCGTTCAGATCGGCACGGCATATCTTTTCTGTCCCGAAGCGAGAGTGTCCGCGCTATACCGCCAAGCGCTCGAGACAGAAGGGGAGACGGTCTTGACCAATGTTTTCAGCGGCCGTGCCGCGCGCGGGTTTGCCAATCGATTTGTCCGCGAGGTTGGTCCGATGAGCCTTGATGCGCCGGAATTTCCCTATGCTTCGCATTATGTAGCGCCCCTGCGCGCAGCGTCCGAAAAATCGGGCAGCCATGATTTCATGCAGATGTGGTCTGGAACAATCCGAAAGCCACATGGATTGCCGGCGGGAGAGCTGACCGGGATGCTGTGCCGCCAGGCTCTGGACGTTATTCAGCCCCGATAGGCTCTCGTCTCTGTCCGGTTTTAAAAAATGGACAGGTCGGCGTGATGATAATTGTGAAATCGTAGCGCCCTGCTTGTACGCTCGTTATAGATTTTATCGAGTTCCGGCACCATGTTTTCATTCGACCAGCGGGTTTCGAACACGTCGCGGATGGTGTGCCGGTCGAGCCGCGGGATATTTTTTAATGCCTCTGCGGATTTTTCGATGCAGTCCGGCTCGTTCGCGGCTTCGATATGAAATCCTGTAAGCCCGTTATTGATCACTTCACGCGTGGCGCCGCAATGTTGTCCTTCCATGCCGGTATTGCCGATGACAGGGCAGCCGCAGGCCATGGCTTCAATGGCGACGAGGCCGAAGGGTTCCTGCCAGCGGATGGGGAACAGCAAGGCCGAAGCATGGCCAAGCATATATTGCTTGTCGCCATCATCGACGGCGCCGACATAGATCACCGGAGAATCCGTGCGGCATTCCGAGGCGATGCCCTGAATGATCTGATCGATTTCAGAAGCGGTTCTGCCGCCGTGTTTTTTGAAAAAATGCGTATCTTCGTGATCGAGATGCGGTTTGATCCTGTCGAAAAAATACATCTGGCTGGCAGGGCGGCTGTCGGGGCAGCCGGCGATGATTAAGGGTTTTCCGGCGGATTTGGCTATGGCAATCGAGAGATCGTGACCTTTTTCCATCTTCATCGCCCCGAGCGAACATACGTAATTACAGGCGTCAAGACCGGCGTGATACATGGATTTGTCGAGCGTGTTATATAGCGGCCCGTACGTATTAAACCCCAAATCTTTTAAAAGACGGTCCTGTATCCCGGAAATCGAGATAAGAGGGATGTCGTCTTTCCAGTCCGGCGGCTGTTTGTTGTCATGCGCGTGCAGGAATGTCTTGTGCTTAAACCCCGCGTCGATCAAAGGTTTTAAAAAAAGATGCTTGTGCGCATGGATGACCTGATAAGGGTTTCTGGCTTCATCGGCCAGCATGCATGCGATAAGACGGGCATGCTCTTCTTCCTGATGAATGATTTGAGAACCGAGAGACGCGCAATCGGTGGACCGAAGGCGCAAACGGCCTGTCCGTCCGTCGGGCGTGGTAACGCGCATAAAACGTCCCGCGTTGTCGCCGGAAAACGTCATGCCTTTCAGGGAAGCCTGATGCGTCGCTTCATCGATCAGCGTTGAATCGGCGGATGCATAGACGGTGACGTCATGGCCGCCGTATAACGCCTGCGCGATCGCGATCTGGGATATGACGCGTTGAGATCCGCCATAGAATACGGGCGGCACGGGATGATAGAGGCTGCTTAAGTGAGCAATTCTCATGCGCTACGCATACGCCTTACACAGTGAAACACGGGTGAAACGATATCGCAGAACAATCGGTTATGTATATAAAAAAACGGGACGCCTGAGCACCCCGTTTCCATTTTATTTTGTTTTTCAAGCAGTTAGGGTGAAAATCACTTAACCGCTTCGGCGTAGTTCTCGGACACTTTGGCCCAGTTCACGACGCTCCACCAATTCTTAAGGTAATCGGCGCGCTTGTTCTGATAGGTCAGGTAATAAGCGTGTTCCCATACATCGTTCCCGATAATCGGCGTGCCTTTGACTTTTGCATCGTTCATCAGCGGGTTGTCCTGATTGGGGGTCGCGGTGATTTCAAGTTTCTTGTTCTTGTTGACGATCAGCCAGACCCAGCCGGAACCGAATTGCCCCGCGCCCGCTTTTTCAAAGGCTTCTTTGAATTTATCCATCGACCCGAAAGAATCGTCGATGGCTTTGCTCAGTTCCGGCGAAGGCGTGCCTGTTTTTGCGGCGGGCGCCATGATGTTCCAGAAAAAGCTGTGGTTCCAGTGCCCGCCCGCGTTATTGCGCACGGCAGGGCCGTATTTGGAAACCGATGTCACGATATCGCCGAGCGTTTTCCCTTGAAGTTTGGAATCCTTTTCGACTTCGGCGTTAAGGTTGTTGATATATGCCTGATGATGTTTTTTATGATGAATTTCCATGGTCTGTTTATCGATGGCGGGCGTCAGCGCATCCGTGGCATAGGGGAGCGCAGGCAACGTGAAGGCAGCGCTTTTCGCGGTATCGGAAGACGCAAACGCGGGAAGGGCGGATGTGGCGATTAAGGCGAGGGCAAGGGCGAGGGGTTTCATAATTTTCTCCTGTTAGGTTGAAGAAAATTTAGCCCATCGCCGCGGAAGGTCAACCGGCCTTGCTTATTTTCCCGTCCATAAAAGGATAATCCGTATAGCCGGTGGGGCCGCCCGCGTAAAATGTTTCGGGATCTGGCGCATTCAGCGGCGCATCCGTTCTAAACCGTTCCGGCAGGTCCGGGTTGGAAATAAACAGAACGCCAAACGCCACGGCATCGGCATCGCCGTTGTCGACGACGGCTTGCGCACCATCACGATCCAAACCCTGATTGGCGATATAAACGCCGCCGAAAACTTTTTTAAGCTCAGGGCCGATGCGGCCTTCACCCTGTTTCTCACGGGCGCAGATGAAAGCGATTTTGCGTTTCCCGGCTTCGCGCGCAACATAGCTGAAGGTGGCCAGGCGGTCGGAATCGCCGATATCATGGGAATCTCCGCGCGGCGCAAGATGCAGGCCAACGCGCCCCGGCCCCCACACGGAAATCGCGGCATCGACCACTTCAAGCATCAGGCGCGCGCGGTTTTCGATCGGCCCGCCATAAGCGTCGGTGCGCGTGTTGGTTTTGTCCTGAAGAAACTGGTCGAGGAGATAGCCGTTCGCGCCGTGAATTTCCACGCCGTCGAACCCTGCCTTTTTCGCGTTTTCCGCTCCCTTGCGATAGGCTTCGACGATGCCGGGAATTTCTTCAATCGCCAATGCGCGCGGCGTGACATACGGTTTCATCGGGCGCACAAGGCTGACATGCCCTGCGGGCTGGATGGCGCTGGGCGCGACGGGCAGTTCACCGTTCAGGAAAATCGGATCGGAAATCCGGCCTACATGCCAAAGCTGCAGAAATATTTTTCCGCCTTTTGCGTGAACGGCCTTGGTAATTTTTTTCCATCCCTCAACCTGCTCATCGGACCAGATGCCCGGCGTGTCGGCATAACCGACACCCATCGGCGTCACACAGGTCGCCTCGGAAATGATAAGGCCTGCGCTCGCGCGTTGTGCGTAATATTCCGCCATAAGGTCGTTGGGCACGCGTTCAACCCCTGCGCGGCTGCGGGTCAGGGGGGCCATGATAATGCGGTTGGGAAGGGTGATATCGCCGAGGGTCAGGGAATCGAAAAGGGAGGGCATCTATGATTTCTTTCATACAAAAACAAAACGACTGAAAAACGATATGTCTCTTGGGCGGGGTGCATCAACCCCCGGACATGAAAAAACCCCCAAACGGGGGCCGGGCGGGAAACGAAAAGGGATTAAACGCGTTCGTCAAACATCCGCATCAGCGCGTCATTCATTTCGTCGGCAGCTTTGATGGTGGCGATGTTGGCCTTGTACGTGGTTTCGGCGATCTTGAGGTTGACGGCCTCTTCGGACAGCTCGACCTTGTCGATATTTTCCGGGGTCGTGGCCGTTGCAATATTAACGGCGGCCTGCTCCGCCTTTTTGGAGGCGGCCATCAAACCCGAGACGGCAGTGGATATGGCACCAATCATAATTTTAGTGTAGCATTTATACGTTAATAAGTCTTTGAATCTAAACAAGGCTTTGGAGTTATCCCGGTGGTTTTTCGTAACGTATTGTTTTTGCTTTCTTTTCTGACGGTGCTTTCGGCGGCCGGGGCTGATGCCTGGGCCAAATCAAAAGCCAATCCATGGAGCTGGCCGCAGCGCCACACCATCTGGAGCGAAACCAAGCACTACCAGCCCTATCTCGAAAACGCCAAGCACCCGCATCCGGCCCAGTGGGCGGATCAGGACTGGTACGCCGAAGACTGGATTTCACAGCGCCAGAGCGGCTTCAATCTGGTTCAAGGTTTCTACAGCAGCGACATTATCCGCAATCAGGATGTCGATGACGGCGTTCCCGTGCTGGTCGTAGGGCCGAATTTTTATCATCTTTCCGGATACGACAAGCGCCGTGTTGTGCATACGATCGACGTCGTTTATGGCGTGACCCAGCAGCAACAGGGCGCGACGATCATGTTGAAAGACTGGTACACGAAACGCGCGATCGGTTATTTCGACAATCAGGGCCTGAGCCTTCAATAAAAATCACAGCTTCGCTTCGACTTCCGCGTCGAGCATTTTGCGTTTAAGCGTTTCACGCCAGACAATGAAGATGTTGGAGGCGATCACGATCGCGCCGCCGATCCAGATTGCGTTGTTGGGCCAGTCGCCCCAGATCACGAAACCGAACAACGTCGCCCAGATGATCCCGGAGAAATTGAATACGGTCACGACCGCCGCCGGCGCGTTTTTATAAGCGATCGAAAGCAGCCATTGCGCGAGCGCGCCCGTTAAGCCCACGCCGAAAAGCAGCGGAATTTCCGCGAGTGTCGGCGGTTTTGCGACGAAGGGCAGGGGCAGCGCCGACACGATCGTGCCGATCATCACGAAATAGAAAGTAATGGTTTCAGGCCGTTCGAATTTACCGAGATGGCGCAAAATGGTTTGCAGCGTGGCGTGCATCAGCGCGGCCGAGAGGGCGAGCGTCACGCCAAGGCCGCTGACGACACCGCTTGGCTGCAGCATGACGAGCACGCCGATAAAACCCACGAGCACCGCGCCCCAGCGATATTTTCCGACCTGTTCGCCGAGGAAGAAAAAGCCCATCGCCGGAATGAACAACGACGACGTGAACAGAAACGCCGTCGCATCCGCCATCGGCATCATGGAAAAAGCGCTGAAGGTAACGATAAGGCTGACGGTGCCCACGACGGCACGGATCAGAATGCCGCCGGGTTTCTGGCGAATGACCAGAATGTCGCGGCGTCCCATGGCGAAAATGATGAACAGGAAAGGCAGCGTCGCGATCAGGTTGCGGTAAAACCCGATTTCGATGACATGGTGCGTCTCGCTGAGCAGTTTCGCCAGCACGTTCATCACCGCGAACATAAAGAAGGCCGCGAGGCCTGCCGCCATGCCCAGTTTCATATTGTCCTTATGGACGGGCTGCGGGGGGGTATCGGTTTTCGGGTCCATGATGGCTACAAGAAATTAAGGGTTTCTGTGCTATACTTACTGTCAAAGGCTTTGTAGGGAAAGCCGTAAAATGGTCGAAAGCATCTTTTCAAAAATTACCCCGAAACCGGGCATGGTCGCCCGGCTGAAAGTGACGCCGCAAGCCAAGGCAACACTCAGTGCCGGCGCGACCAGCGCGGAACAGCAATTGATCGATACCCTTAAACTTTCCGACGACGCCAAAAGCCGCCTGATGCAGGCGCGCAAGCTTGACGGCTATCTGCGCGTCTTTTCCTCGGCGCTGAAAATCATGAACGGTTTTTTCAGCAGCGGGTATAAGCCGGTGCAAAGCAAGGTAGAGATTGAATATGTTGAATTACCCAAAACAGGGTTCGACAAGAAGGTATAAAAAAGACCCCCGAAGGGGCCTTTTAGATTTCTAGTTCTTGGCTTTGTCGACCAGCTTGTTTTTGCCGATCCATGGCATCATGCCGCGCAGGCGCTGGCCCACTTCCTCGATCTGATGCTCGGCCTTGCGGCGGCGCGTGGCTTTGAACGACGGCTGGCCGGCGTTGCATTCCTGCATCCAGTCGCGCACGAAACGGCCCGATTGAATATCGTCCAGAACGCGTTTCATTTCCGCTTTCGTCGTTTCATTGACGATGCGCTTGCCCGTGACGTAATCGCCGTACTCTGCCGTGTTGGAAATCGAGTAACGCATATTGGCCATGCCGCCTTCATACATAAGGTCGACGATCAGCTTCACTTCGTGCAGGCACTCGAAATACGCCATCTCCGGGGCGTAGCCCGCTTCGACCAGCGTTTCGAAACCGTTGGTGATCAGCTCGCACAGACCGCCGCAGAGAACGACCTGCTCGCCGAAAAGATCGGTTTCGCATTCTTCCTTGAAAGTAGTTTCGATGATGCCCGAACGGCCGCCGCCGATGGCGGACGCGTAAGACAGGCCGACATCCTGCGCCGCGCCCGTTGCATCCTGATGGATCGCGATAAGGCAGGGAACACCGCCGCCTTTTTGATATTCGCCGCGCACCGTGTGGCCCGGGCCTTTCGGCGCGACCATAAGGATGTCGAGATCTTTGCGCGGTTCGATCAGGCTGAAATGAATGTTCAGTCCGTGCGCGAACATCAGGGCCGCGCCTTCCTTCATATTGTCATGAAGGTGGTTGTAGTAAATTTCGCGCTGCAGTTCGTCCGGCGTCGCCATCATCATGACGTCGGCCCATTTCGCGGCCTCGGTCACATCCATGGTTTCAAAACCGGCTTCTTTCGCCTTTTTGTTGGTCGGGCTGTCCGCGCGCAACGCGATGCGTACGTTTTTACAGCCGGAATCGCGCAGGTTGGCCGCATGCGCATGGCCTTGGGAGCCGTAGCCGATGACGACGACTTTTTTGTTTTTGATAAGATTGACATCGCAATCCGCATCGTAATAGACGCGCATCGAGGTTTGTTGTGTGTTCTGCGCCGGTTTCATCTGCGCGACATTTGTCTTTGCCATTTTTTTGTTTTCCTTTGTCGTTAAATTATTGGCCCATAGCATCGTCGACATGCTCGGACAGCTTGATAAAATCATCCAGCGATCCGGTAATCACGCCATCGACTTTGCCGTAAATGCTGTCGTCGATCTTGACCTGCACAAGCAACGCCTTGTGCGAGGATTTGAACACGCCCCATTCTTCCATGAACAGGCACGAATATTCCTTGTCGAGTTCCAGCCAGCCGTCTTTTTCCGTGACGCCCAGCGAAACGCGGCGATGCAGGCCGCCTTCGGCATGTTCATCGGCATAGTTTTTGGTTTTAATCGCGGAAATTTCTTTGGGCGCGATCATCGAACGCACGCCGGCCTCGCATCCTTTGGCCATTTTCTCATCCATCTGTTCCTGCGTCACGCAGCCCGAGAGGGCAAGGGCGGAAACAGCGATAAGCGCAAATTTTTTCATTTCATTTCTCCTTGAATTTAAAAAAACTAAATCTCAATTTTCCCGCGTGACATGGCGGCGGCGCCGGTGCGGCTGACATCGATCAGGCCGAGCGGGCGCATCAGGTCGATAAACGCGTCGATCTTGTCGGCGTTGCCGGTCAGTTCAAATACGAACGACTCCAATGTGGAGTCGACGACCTTGGCGCGGAAAATGTTGGCGGCGCGGAGCGCTTCGATGCGCTTGTCGCCTTTGCCGGTAACTTTGATCAGCGCGAGCTCGCGCTCGACATGCGGGCCGAAGGCGGTGAGGTCGGTGACCTTGTGCACGGGCACCATGCGGCCGAGCTGGTTGATGATCTGTTCGATGACGAGGGGCGTGCCCTTGCTGACGACGGTAATGCGCGAAAGATTTTTCTTATGGTCGGTCTCGGCGACGGTCAGGCTTTCGATGTTGTAGCCGCGACCGGAAAAAAGTCCGATCACGCGAGCGAGGACGCCCGGTTCGTTGTCGACCAGAATCGAAAGCGTATGCTTTTCGATCGATTGCGCCCCGGGGCCTGCCCCATACACGCTCTGATTTACCATTTTGGATTTAGGTGCCATTTTATCGTGTCCTATGAATGGTTTAGGCTGTTTTTACAGAACTGTCCAGCCTAAACCAGTTTCTTATCGTACTGCGACGGGTCGGCGGCGAGGATCATTTCATTGTGCGCCTTGCCCGACGGGATCATGGGGAAGCAGTTTTCCTTCTGATCGACGCGGACATCGACGATCGTGACACGGTCGGTCTTCGCCATTTCCTTGATGACTTTATCCAGTTCGTCCGGCGTTTCGGCGCGCATGCCGATCCCACCATAAGCTTCCGCTAATTTAACGAAGTCCGGCAGGCTTTCGGTGTAGCTGCTTGAATAACGCTCGCCATGCAGCAATTCCTGCCATTGCCGCACCATGCCCATCCACTGGTTGTTCATGATGAAAACCTTGACCGGGAGGCGGTATTGAACGGCGGTGCTCATTTCCTGAATGTTCATCAGGATCGAGGCTTCGCCGGCCACGTCGACGACCAGCGCGTCGGGGTGCGCGATCTGCGCGCCGATCGCGGCGGGCAGTCCGTAGCCCATCGTGCCAAGCCCGCCCGAGGTCAGCCAGCGGTTCGGTTTGTCGAAGGGCAGGAACTGCGCCGCCCACATCTGGTGCTGGCCGACTTCGGTGGTAACGAAGACATCGCGCTTTTCTTTCGAGAGATGCGCGCGCAGACGCTCCAGCGCGTATTGCGGTTTGATAATCGTATCGCTGCCTTTGTATTTCAGGCAATCAACCTTGCGCCACTTTTCGATCTGCTTCCACCACTGACCCAGCGCGTCTTTGTCAGTTTTGTATTTCCGGTCTTTCCAAACCTTCATCATCGCTTTCAGCGCGTTGCCCGCGTCTGAAACGATGCCGATATCGACATGAACGTTTTTATTGATCGAGCTGGGATCGACGTCGATATGAATTTTGAACGAATTCGGGGCAAACGCGTTGACGCGGCCCGTCACGCGGTCGTCGAAGCGCGCGCCGATGCACACCATGACGTCGCAGTCGTGCATGGCCCAGTTGGCTTCGTAGGTGCCGTGCATGCCGAGCATGCCCAACCATTGTTTGTCATGTGCGGGATAAGCGCCCAGACCCATCAGCGTCGAGGTAATCGGGAAACCCGTCTGCTGCACGAATTGCGTGAGCAGTCTGGAGGCTTCCGGCCCTGCATTGATGATACCGCCGCCGGTATAGAAAATCGGTTTTTTCGCATTGGCCAGCATCGCCATGGCATGTTCGATCTTCGCCATGTCGGGATGCAATTGCGGTTGATACATATGCATCGACGCCATTTGTTTGGGCGTATAATTCCCTTCCATGAACTGGATGTCTTTCGGCAAATCGATCAGAACCGGGCCGGGGCGGCCTGTCTGCGCGACGTGGAAGGCTTCATGAAGGATATGGGGCAGGTCTTTGATGTCTTTGACGAGGTAGTTGTGCTTGGTGCAGGGGCGGGTGATGCCGGTCGTATCCGCTTCCTGAAACGCGTCGTTGCCGATCAGGAAGGTTGGAACCTGACCGGAGATACAGACCATCGGAATGGAATCCATCAGCGCATCGGTGAGGGCCGTCACCGCGTTCGTCGCACCCGGACCGGAGGTGACAAGCAGAACGCCGACTTTACCCGTGGAGCGCGCGTACCCTTCGGCCGCGTGACCCGCGCCCTGTTCGTGACGGCACAGGATGTGGCGGACTTTCTTCTGCTGATACAGCGCATCGTAAATCGGCAGGACCGCGCCGCCCGGATACCCGAAAATCGTATCGACGCCGTTTTCGGCAAGGGCTTCCATCACCATCTGCGCGCCCGTCAGTTTGCGGGTCTGCGGCGTTGCCTGTTTCGCTTTACTCTTGGCCTGTGTCGTCGTCATTTTCTGGGTCCTTTTAATGTCGGTTCTAGTTTTAGCGGTCTTTTGGGCAATAAAAAACCCCGGGCTTTCGTCCGGGGCGTTCCATCTTCTGACCTTCTTCGCGCGCGTCAGAGAGTGGCCGCCCCAGAGGGAAGCACCACAAGCACGAGCACGAGAATGGCAGAAATCATTTGCATGGACATAGAATTACGCAATCTTACGCCGCGGCGCAATAATTTTCTCATTTTTTCTTAAAATTTTGGATGAAGGGTCATATTGGGGCGGTTTTCCGCGCGTTGGGACAGGGTCGGGCTGCCAATCTGGAAAAGGTGAGGGGTGCGATCTTCAAGATCTTGAAGGGAATGGCAGATGCCCTGATAAATCTGGCGGCCGTAATCGGGGGTATAATCCAGCCTTTCGCCGTTCAGGCGCACGCCGAGGAAGAAATCGTGGCTGTAATATAAATCGAGTTTTTCGATTTTGTCGCTATCCCCATGCAGAAGCTGGGCATAGCGCATCAGAAAACCGCCGACTGTGTCCTGGACGATGCGCATGAAGACGCCGATTTGCAACGGATTAAAGCCGCGCTGGATAAGGGCATGATGGGCCGCATTGATACTGTCCGTTTCGGGCCGGATATCGGTTTGATGGGCCAGCTGTGCGAACGCGCGGCGAAGAAGCGTCGGCTGTTCCAGCGGCGCGTCGTGATTCATGAAATAGAGATCCGCAATGCGGCTGGGCGCATAACGCGTCCAGAGGCGGAAGGGGATGACATTATCATTGCTGTGGGCGCGCATCATGGATGCCGCTTTTAATTTATTATGGATATTGATGCAATATTTTTTCGCGGGGCGATCTGGTTTCTGAACCAGGTGGTCTGCCGCTTGGCGTATTGGCGGGTTTCGGTCTGGGCCTTGGAGACAGCTTCGTCACGGGACAGATGCCCGGCCAGCCATGCGCGCAGGGGGGCGGCGCCGAGCGCTTTATGGATCAAGGCTTTGGGTTCGATGTGGCCGAGGGCGTCAAAAGTTCGAATCTCTTCGGGCGCGCCATTCTCCATCATCCAGACGAAACGCTCGTTGCATCGTTTATGCAGCGTCGCGCGGTCGGGCATGACGAGCGTGACGTCGAATATCCAGTCGTCGGGCGGTTTGTCGGGCGGGATGTTCTGAAATTCGGCGAGGCTCTTGCCGGTCGCTTCGATGACTTCGTAGGCGCGCACCAGGCGCGCGGTGTGATGCGGATGAAAGCGCGACGCCATCACGGGGTCGATTTTTTTCAGCGCGTCATAGAAGCCGGGATTGCCGAGTTCTTTTTGTAACGCGGTGACACGCGCGCGGACTTCGTCGGGCACCTCGGGCAGCGGCGAGAAACCTTCGATCAGCGCCTTGAGGTAAAGGCCCGTGCCGCCGGTGACGATCGGCGTTTTGCCTTCTTCCAGAAGTTGCGTAATCAATTCACGCGCGCGCTCATTCCATGCGCCAGCCGAAAATGGATCATTCGGATCGAGCATGCCATAAAGCTCGTGCGGGGCTTTTTGTTTGTCTTCATCCGAAGGCTGCGCCGTCAGGATCGGCAGGGCGTCATAAACCTGCATGGAATCGGCATTGATAATCACGCCGTTCAGGGCGAGAGCCTTATCAATGGCAAGGGCCGACTTCCCGGAGGCTGTCGGCCCTGCGATGATGTGGATGGCCTTTTCAGACACGCCTATTTCTTCAGCTTGAGCGCGACGAAGCGGACATCTCCCTCGCGGTTGACGAGGAGCAGGACGGACGTGCGGCCCGCTTTTTCCGCTTTCGCGAACAGGTCTTTGGCTTCCTGCGGCGTCGAGAGGGATTGCTGGTTGATCTCGACGATGACATCGCCGCTGCCCAGGCCCTTGGCGGCGGCTTCGCCTTTGGGGGCGGCATCGGTCACCAGAACGCCCTGCACGTCGGCCGGAACGTTGAAGGTCGTGCGGTCTTCGTCGGTGAGGGCGGCAACCGTCAGGCCGACCAAGGCGATATCGACACCTTCACGGCTGACGACCGGGCCTGCTTCTTCCAGCATGCCTTCTTCCTCGGCCTTTTCAAGTTCGCCGACTTTTACCTTGCTGCTGTGCTCCTTGCCGTCGCGCCAGTATTTCATGTCGACCGTTTTATCGATCGGCGTTTCGGCGACGATGCGCGGCAGGTGGCGCATGTCGATCACATTCTTGCCGTCAAATTCGGTGATGATATCGCCCGCCTGCAGCTTGGCGTCGGCGGCGGGACCCTTCGGCGATACCGTGGCGATCAACGCGCCGCGCGCTTTGTCGAGGCCGAGGCTCTCGGCGATTTCATCCGTCACGGATTGAATGCGAACGCCCAGCCAGCCGCGGCGCGTCTTGCCGAACTGGATCAGCTGGTCGATGACCGGTTTGGCGAGATTGGACGGGATGGCAAAACCGATCCCGACCGAACCGCCGGAGGGCGAGAAAATCGCGGTGTTGATGCCGATGACGTTCCCGTCGAGGTCGAACATCGGGCCGCCGGAATTGCCGCGGTTGATGGACGCATCGGTCTGGATGAAATCATCATACGGCCCGGCGTTGATATCGCGCTGTTGCGCGGAAATGATCCCGGCCGTGACGGTGCCGCCCAAGCCGAATGGGTTACCGATGGCGACAACCCAGTCGCCCACGCGCAGCGCATCGCTGTCGCCGAAATGGACGGCGGTGAGTTTTTTCTTCGTTTCGACTTTCAGCACGGCGAGGTCGAGCTTTTCATCTTTCCCTATGATTTTGGCTTCGACGGTCGTGTCGTCCTGGAACGTCACACGGACTTCCTGCGCGTCGCGCACGACATGGTTGTTGGTGACCACATATCCTTTTTCGGCATCGATGACGAAGCCCGAGCCGAGGGAGGCGGGCGGCAGGGCCTGCTCATTCTGGCCATGACGGTTCATGAACTCTTCAAAGAAATCTTCGAACGGGGAACCCGGCGGGAATTGCGGCATCTCCGGCAGGGATTCCTGACCTTCGCCGTGATCGGGCGTTTCAAGCTTTTGCGTCGAGGAAATATTCACGACAGCGGGCAGCAATTGATCGGCGAGATTTGCAAAGCTAGGCAGCGTATTGGCCGGGAGGCTTTCGCGCGCCAGAACGGGGGAAGGAAGAACGCCAAGGGTGAAAGCAAAGACGCTGAAAAGGGTCAGTCCGAAACGCATGATGTCCTCTTGATATGTGGTCGCCGTCGACCGTTAAATGCCGCCCATAAATTAGGCTTGCCCGGCCTTGCCGTCAATGAAGCTGTTGAAAAATCCATGCCATCATAACGCCAAGAAGCGCCATGGCCACGCCGAAGCTGCGCAATTTGTCATCGCCCAGCGACAAGGCCATGGCCATCATCCTTTTTACTTTATCCGGGAAGATGGCGTAAACAAGGCCCTCAATCACAAAAATGAAGGCAACGGCGCTCAGGATGTGAAAGAGCGGATCGCTCAACGACCCGTCCGGTTGTCGAAGTAACGGAAGAAGTCGCTGTCCGGCGACAGGATCAGGCGCGTATCCGGCGTGGCGAGCGTATTGCCATACGCTTCCATCGAACGGATAAAGCCATAAAATTCCTTGTCCTTGTTAAAGGCGTCGGAATAGATGACGATCGCTTCCTTGTCGCCTTCCCCGCGCAGGATCTGCGCATCGCGTTCACCTTCGGCCAGGATGATGGAGCGTTCCTTATCGGCCGTGGAACGGATTTCCAGCGCGCGTTCTTCACCCACGGCGCGGGTTTCGGTGGCGCGTTCCTTCAGCTCCGAAATCATCCGGCGCACGGTGGAATCCAGCAGCTCCGCCGTCAGGTCGGCGCGCACGATACGCACGTCGACAATCTCAATCCCCAGCTTGCTTTGCGTGATGGAATTGTTCACGCGCTGCTTGATTTCGTCCATGACGGAATCGCGGTCTTCGGAGAGAAGCTCGCGCAGCGTGGTCGTCCCGAGAACGGTTCTCGCGGCGTTGTTCAGGATGGCTTCAAGACGTTCATTGGCGTTTTCGATCGTCTGCAGGGTCTTTAGAAACTGCAGCGGATCGGTGATTTTATACCGCGCGAAAGTGTCGAGGATGATAGGCTCCCCGCTGACATTCTCAATCTTCGGGGCTTCCGCGACGATGCTGCTCTCTTCCGTCGTTTCTATCGTTTCGACGGGCGGCGGCGTTTCCGCCTTGGGTTTTGCGCGCACAACGGAGGAGCTGGAGATAACCACCTGTTCCGACGGCGGGTCGATCGGCAGAATGCGGCGGTCGAAACGGCGCACATCCTGAATGATCGGCACTTTCAGATGCAGGCCCGGCCCGCGCGGTTCGCCGATAGGCTGACCGAGCTGGAGAACGATCGCCTGTTCACGCTCATCGACGATGAACAATGTTTGCGAAATGACGACCAGCAACAGGCCGGCGGCAATCAGGACAAGATTGAGTTTACCGATTCCCATGTTATTGCCCCTGTTGTTCCGTTTTCGGTTGCGTACGGTTTAGCTCGTTGAGTGGCAGATACGGCACAACGCCTTTTCCGCCTTTGTCGTCGAGGATGATTTTCTGTGCGTTGCCCAGAACTTTTTCCATCGTCTCGATATACAGACGTTGTTTCGTGACGTCCTGCCCGCCCAGATATGCCTGGTAAATGTCATTGAAACGCTGCGCATCCCCGGTGGAACGGGCGACGGCGGATTCTTTATAACCTTGCGCTTCCTGCACCATCTGGATGGCCTGGCCGCGTGCTTTGGGGATGATGTCTTCACGATATGCGCCGGCGCGGTTCTGCACATCTTCCGCATCCTGTTTTGCGGACTGGACGTCCTGGAACGCGGCCTGCACTTCCGGGTGGACTTCGGCCTGCTGGATCAGGATTTCCGTGATGTTCACGCCCGAACTATATTCGTCCAGATTGCTCTGGATGATGTTGCGCGTGCGGTCCGCCACGGCGGCACGCTGGTTCGTGATGATCGGGAACATGGCCGTCTGGCCCACCGCTTCACGGATCGCGCTTTCCGCGACTTTCTTGATGGTGTTTTCCTGATCCTGAATTTTGAACAGGAAATCTTCCGCCGATTTGATGTTCCATTGAATGACCAGATCGAGGTCGACGATGTTGCGGTCCGCCGTCAGCATCAGGCTTTCCTCGGGAATGTCCTGTTTGATGGTGGCCGCGTTGCGTCCGCCGCCGCGATCGACGAAGCCGATATTCATACGGCGGATTTCCGTGACGTTGACCGTGGTCACGCTTTCGATCGGCGTGGGAAGGTGATAGCCCAGACCTTCGGTGACTTTTGTGCGGTCCCATGCGCCGAAACGCTGGATGACGGCGTGCTCGCCCGGCTGGACGATGTAAAAGCCGCTGGCCAGCCAAAGCGCGGCACCCGCCAGCGCAACCAGCGCGACGATCCGGCCCGTGCCGTCGCCGCCCGGGGCAAAGCCTTTGAATTGTTCGCCGAAGCGGCGGAACAGTTCATCCATATCCGGCCCGTCGCTGCCCGGGGGTCTGCGCCCGCCGCCGCCGCTTCCGCCACCCTGCGATCCCCAAGGGTCGCGTCGGCCGCCGGGGCCACGGCCCCAAGGATTTCTGTTGTTGCCGTCTGAATCGCTCATATCGTAAGGCCTCTCGGGTCGTACATTATGTTATTTTGATTGCATCTTGTCTGTCGATGTCCAATACCATATCGGTTTCAGGAACGAAGGCAACCGAAAACGGTTAATTTTCATGGGCATCGTCACACGCGAAAAAATTCTGGAAACTTTGGCCGCCGTGCCGTCCGTCGCGCCGGGAATGATCACCGGCGTTCAGGTCGGCGACGACGGTCATGTCGTTTTCATGATCGAAGTCGATCCCGCGCGCGGCAGCGCGATGGAGCCGCTGCGCCAGACCGCCGAAGACGCCGTGGCGAAGTTGCCGGGCGTAAAGAAAGTGAGTGCGATCCTGACCGCGGAGCGCGCGGCGCAGGATAACGGTCCCGATCCGCACGGGATGAACAAGAACCCGCCGCTGCAGCTTCCGATCAAGACGATCATCGCGGTGGCGTCGGGCAAGGGCGGCGTCGGTAAATCGACGGTCGCATTCAATATTGCCGTGGCGCTGGCGCGCGCGGGCAAGAGCGTCGGGCTTCTCGATGCCGATATATACGGCCCGAGCGTGCCGCGCCTGTCCGGTATTGGCGCGCGCAAGCCGGTGCAGAACGAGGACAACAAGGTCGTGCCGCTCGACGCGCACGGTTTGAAAGTGATGTCGATCGGCTTCCTGATCGAGGAAGAGAAGGCGCTGATCTGGCGCGGCCCGATGGTGCAGACGGCGCTGTATCAGATGTTGCGTGACGTGGCATGGGGAACGAAGGACGCGCCGCTCGACGTTCTGATCA
>CAYPCP010000024.1:0-18786 GCA_964409255.1 uncultured Pseudobdellovibrionaceae bacterium | reverse complement strand
CGACCTCAACAGCTATTTCGCCAGCGTCGAGCAGAATGAGAACCCGCACCTGCG
The DNA here is from genome assembly GCA_964409255.1 of uncultured Pseudobdellovibrionaceae bacterium. GTDB lineage: Bacteria > Pseudomonadota > Alphaproteobacteria > Micavibrionales > Micavibrionaceae > CAYPCP01. The sequence continues at coordinate 18,732 of CAYPCP010000024.1, read as the reverse complement.
CGGGAAACCGGTCGCCGTCGTGCCGATGATGACGGATTCCACCTGCGCGATCGCCGCCTCTTACGAAGCGAAAGCATACGGGGTCAAAACCGGCACCAAAATCTATGACGCAAAAAAGATGTGCCCGCATCTTAAATGCGTCCTTGCGCGTCACGATGCGTATGTCGATTACCATCACAAGGTGCTCGATGCGACCGACAGACACCTGCCCGTGAACAAGGTCTGGTCCATTGATGAATTTGATTGCGAGCTGATGGGGAAACAGAAAAATTACGATACTGCCCGTTCCATCGCACAGAATATCAAGGACCAGATCACCCGCGATATCGGCCCCTCCATCAAATGCTCAATTGGTATTGCTCCCAATACGTTCCTTGCGAAAGTTGCGACGGATATTGAAAAGCCGAACGGCCTTGTCATCCTCCGTCCGGAAGATTTACCCGGGCGCCTGTTCGACTTGTCCTTGCGCGACCTGCCGGGGATCAACGTGGCGATGGAGGAGCGCCTGCGCCGCGCCCGCATCCGTACCGTCGAAGACCTCTGGCGCACCGCGCCAAAACAGGCGCGCGCGCTCTGGGGCAGTGTACAGGGCGAACGCTTCTGGTATTGGCTGCACGGGTATGATGTACCGTATCAGGAGACGCATCCATCGATGATCGGGCACTCCCGCGTGCTTGATCCGCAACTGCGCGTACCGGAACGTTGCCGCGTCATGGCGCGACGCCTTTTGGTGAAAGCGGCGTATCGTCTGCGCCGGAAAGGGTATTATGCGGGGGCGCTCTCCTTCTCCATCCGCATGCTCGACGGGCGGCGGTGGGGTGGCGACCGGCGGTTCCCCATGGCGCATGACCCTTTCACCTTTCTTGGCCATCTCGATGCGCTGTGGGATGAAATGGTGATCGCTGAATTCGGTTCATCCTGGGGGCGGATGCAAGGACGCCAGACCTTTAAAAAAGTATCCGTGATCCTCCACCATCTCCGTGAAGACGGTCAGATTACCGATGACCTTTTCGACACCGAAATCGCCGAGACGCGGCACGTGCTGGGCCGCCGGGAAAAGCTCTCTGCCGCACTCGATTTGCTGCAAGATAAATACAAACGGGAAACGGTCTGGCTGGGCGTCGTGCCGCAAACGCTGGCGGGCCATGTGGGCACAAAAATCGCCTTTTCCCGCGTGCCCGATCGCGAGGAGTTCTGGGATTGATCTGTGCAGCATATAAACGCCAAGGCGCCAGGCGCGCCAAATATATATTATAAACGCCGCCCCCGCGAAAGCCGGAATGCCATCTAATGGCCTCGTAACGGGCACAGGCCTGCGCCGGCATGCCGCCTCTTAATCTTGGCTCTCGTGGCGCCTTGGCGTTTATAAACCGCAGCAAAAAGCGTTTGCCCTTTGCCGCCGGAAATCCTAAAACCATGGCATGACAAAAGCACCTATTCACATCATCGGCGGGGGCCTTGCCGGCTCCGAAGCCGCATGGCAAATCGCGCAGGCCGGCGTGCCTGTGATCCTTCATGAAATGCGCCCGGTGCGCGGCACCGACGCACACAAAACAGACGGTCTGGCTGAACTGGTCTGCTCCAATTCATTCCGGAGCGACGATCGTGAATATAACGCCGTCGGCCTCCTTCACGAAGAGATGCGCCGGTGCAATTCGCTCATCATGCGCGAAGGCGACAAGGCAGCCGTGCCCGCGGGCAGCGCCCTCGCCGTTGACCGCGACGCGTTCTCCGACGGTGTGACGCATGCGCTTAAAACGCACCCGCTCATCACCATCGAACGCGGCGAAGTCGAAATTCCACCCGATGAATGGGACAGTGTCATCATCGCGACCGGCCCCCTTACCTCTCCCGCGCTGGCGGCGGCGGTTCAAAAACTGGGTGGCGAAGACCAGCTTGCCTTCTTCGACGCCATCGCGCCGATCATTCATAAAGAGAGTATTGATTTCGATACCGTATGGATGCAATCGCGCTACGACAAAGGCGAAGGCGCGGACTACATCAACTGCCCTATGAGCAAAGAAGAGTATCTTACTTTTTTAACTGAACTTTTGAACGCAGAGAAAACAGAGTTCAAGGAATGGGAAACCAACACGCCCTACTTCGAAGGCTGCATGCCGATTGAGGTGATGGCGTCGCGCGGCGAAGATACGCTACGCTATGGCCCGATGAAACCGGTCGGCCTGACCGATCCGAAGACCGGGAAGCGCCCCTATGCCGTGGTTCAGCTGCGTCAGGACAATGCGCTGGGTACGCTCTACAACATGGTGGGCTTCCAGACCAAGATGAAGTATGCGGAACAGACCCGCGTCCTGCGCCTGATACCGGGATTACGAAACGCTGAGTTCGCACGGCTGGGCGGGCTTCATCGCAACACGTTTATCAACTCGCCGCGCCTGCTCGACGGGCAATTGCGGATGAAGGTAAAACCGCAATGGCGTTTCGCCGGGCAGATCACCGGATGCGAAGGTTACGTCGAAAGCGCGGCTGTGGGCCTTATGGCTGGCCGCCTTGCCGCAGCGGAGCGTTTGGGCGCGCCGATCGATTGCCCGCCTCCCACCACCGCCATGGGCGCCATTATTTCGCACATTACCGGCGGCGCCAATTCCGATACGTTCCAGCCCATGAACGTCAATTTCGGGCTGTTCCCGGACATCGCGGACCCGGTGGGTGTGAAGGGTAAGGAAAAAGGCCGCGCACGGAAGAAAGCGCTGTCGGACAGGGCGTTGCGTAATATCGACATCTGGCTCGAAAATTCACGCAACCAACGCGCCGCTTAGCGCGTTTTGATCCATAAACGCGCCTCTTTGAATTTGGGCGGTATCACCATGCGCGGATCGAACACGTCGTACTCCAGCGAACGAATCTGATTCGCATAGATTTGCGTCAGCGCATTGTGGGCGCGCAAAACGCGGGACCGGATGTTTCGAATGTCACTGACACCCGATATTACTTTTCCTATCACTTCAGGCAGGACAGATTTCTGATTGAAATCGAACAGTTTTTGTACGCTGATGCCTGAGGTCTGCAAAACATCCTCCGGAAGCATGCACCGGCGCGATGAAACGTAATGCGGCACGCTGCGTACCAGCCCGATTACCGCATAATTCACGGATACGGCTTTAATTATCTCTGCCGTATCGGAATCCCCTGAAATCAGCTGCCCGAGGTGATTAAGCGGTGTCGTCGTAAAATCCGCATAGTGTAAAAACCCTTCCATATTGGCGGGGGCAACGTCCTCCAGATCGAACTCTCGTGCGTAAATCAGATTAAAAAACAAATCTTTAGGCAGATCGTATTTTTTAATCGCTTCTGCCAGCGGCAGCAGAACTTCATGGCGACGGGGCGTTTCGTTTCGGTAAATTTCATGCAGTGAATCACGCCACCATTGCAGCCGGATCAGCCCCAGAGTCGTATCGCTGACCACTTCGCGCGTTCTGGCGATTTCATAATTGAAGGCATAGAGCGACCACAGCGCCTCGCGCGCTGCGGCGGGCGCAAAAAGAGAGAGTAAAAAACGGTCCGGGTCTTGTTGACGGACCAGATTTCCGCAATAGCTTAATGCCATAGACATGCTATAAATCACGAACGCTCAATTACTTAAAGGAGAATCTTATGACCCTTAAACTCCCCGACCTGCCCTATGGCTACGATGCGCTGGGCCCTTATATGTCGGCTGAAACCCTTCAATTCCACCATGACAAACATCACAAGGCGTATGTCGACAAAGGAAACGAACTGATCGCGGGCACGGGTCTTGAAAACAAGTCGCTGGAAGAAGCGATGGTCGCCGCTTACAACGACAAATCCAAAGCCGGCCTGTTTAACCAGCTCGGCCAGCATTACAACCACATTCATTTCTGGAACTGGATGGCGCCCAAGGGCGGCGGCACGAAACTGCCGGGCCGTGTAGAGGCGGCGATCAAATCCGATCTGGGCGGGTATGACAATTTCCGCGGCAAATTCATCGAGGCTGGCGTCGGTCAGTTCGGTTCCGGCTGGGCATGGCTGGCGATGGATTCAAACGGCAAGCTCGAAATCGTCAAAACGCCGAACGGTGAAAACCCGGTCGTACTGGGCAAGACCGCCCTGCTCGGCGTCGATGTGTGGGAACATTCCTATTACATCGATTACCGCAATGCGCGCGCCAAATACCTCGAAGCGTTCGTCGACAGCCTGATCAACTGGGAATATGTCGAAAGCCTTTTCGAAAAAGGCCCGATGAAAATCGCCGCGTAATCGAGCGACACAGAAAAGAAAAAGGCCGGGTTGCCCCGGCCTTTTTTGTTGTCCTATTTCTTGCCTTTGTCTCTGTTCTTTTTACTCCAGAGATTGAGGCATTCAACGCCGAGCGAGAACGCCACCGCGAAATACAGGTATCCGCGCGGAATGTGGTAATGCAGGCCGTCCGCGACAAGCGCCATACCGACCAGCAGCAGGAAGCTGAGTGCCAGAACCTTCACCGTCGGGTGCGTGTTGACGAAACGGCTGACCGGGTCGGCGGCGAACATCATGACGGCGATCGCGATCACGACCGCCGAAACCATCACGGCCAGATCGTCGGCCATGCCGACGGCGGTGATGACGGAGTCGAGCGAGAACACGACATCGAGGATCAGTATCTGCCCGATCACCGCGCCGAACGTCACGGCTTTCTTCGTGCCTTCCTTCATCTCCTCGTCGCCTTCGACGTGATGGTGAATTTCCATCGTGCCTTTGACGAGAAGGAAAAGGCCCCCGACGACCAGGATGATATCGCGCCACGATACTTCGTGGTCCATAACGCTGAACAGCGGCGTGGTCAGGCCCGCGATCCACACGATCATCGACAGCAAGACGACCCGCATACCAAGGGCAAGCCCCAAGCCGATACGTTGCGCCAATATCTGTTTTTCACGCGGCAGGCGTGAGGCGACAATCGAAATGAAAATAATATTATCGATGCCAAGAACGATTTCGAGAATCGTTAGCGTCACCAGCGACGCAAGAATTTCTGGGTTGGTGATCCATTCAATCATTGTTGTGTTTTCTCCATGGGTAATAACAACGCGGCCACGCGGCGTCCTTCGGCCATAAGTACATTATAGGTCCGGCACGCCGCGCCGGTGTCCATGACGTCAATCGTGACGCCTTTGTCCTTGAGTGCGCCGCGTATCGCGGGCGGCAGGAATTGCATGATCTCACCCGTGCCCAGCAGCACGACATCGATCTCATCCGCCATCGCGGCGGCCTGTGCGAAGGATGATGGGGAGATAACGCTGTCGGTATTCCATTCGATAACCTTCTCCGGCAGCACCATGACCGGAGAATGATAGAGGCGGCCGCTTATTTTAAACGTGCCGCCGCTATAACTTTGAATGATCTGCCGACCCTGCGGGATAAGCGGGGTGACGTCCATGGCAACCTACTCGGCGATCACACCCAGCGATTTGAGCGTGTCGATATTGAGGGGGCCGGGCGTCAGGTTGTTGGCCGCCTGATAACGGATAACCGCGTTCAGCGTATTCGCATCGAGCGAGCCATTGACCGCGCCGGTATACATGCCTTTCGCGGCCAGCGCTTTTTGTGCCGCGGTGATGACAGCCGGATCGCTGAGCGAAAGACCGGTGTTGAACACAGGTGCGGGCGCGGCGGCTTGCGGTGCCAATGCCGGTTGTTGTTGAACAGACGGCGCAGGCGCGGCAACCGGAGCATCCACCGCGTGCAGCGGCTGGACCGGCGGCAGCGGCGACGGATTACGGCGCGATACGGCGGAACGATGACGCACGGACGGCGGCGGCGCTTCGTGCATGTCCGGCGTCGCCGGGGTCATGCCCAGCTGCGGGGCCGGTTGTTGTTGGTCCATCACAGGCGTCGGGGTCGGCGCGGCAACGGGTGCCGGGGCCGGAACCGGTTCCTGCGGCGCTTGTTGTACCGGAGCTGCTGCCTGCTGCTGTGCCGGAGCGGCGCTGGCTTGCGCTGCCGTTTGATATTTCACATAGGCGTTGAGCGTGTCGGAGTTCATTTCCCCGTTCAGCGCGCCCTTGTAATAACCCGCATCGGCCAGCGTTTTTTGCAGCGATCGGATCGCTGCCGGATCTTTCGATTGCAGAACGTTTGCGTCCAGCGGCATCGCGCCTTCCGGCAATGCCAGCGCCATCGGTTGCGTCGGCGCCGAAGCCGCTTGCGCGGGAACGGCGGCAGGCGTTGCTGTAGCAGGCGCATCAGACGGCGTTCCCGTTTGTGCGGCGGCTGCGGCACGCGCGGCTGCCGGTGAATACGGTGCATTCGGATCTTGCGTATATTGTTCCGGCGGAATAACCGGGATCAGCGGCGCAGGCGCGGCCTGTGCCGTTTGCGGCGCGGCGGCGGGAACCGGCGCCGGTGCTTGCGCAGCCGTGGCGGCGGCAACATCGGCGGCGGGTGGTGCGCTCGGCGCCGGTGCGGACGATGCGTCCGTCACTGCGGCCGGCGGCGCGGTTTGTGCCATTTGCTCTTCAACCAAGGCGTCGGCTTCTTCCGGCGTCGCGATGCGGCGCGGTTGATTCCATGTCAGGCCCGCGGGCGCTGTATCTGTGGTGGTGGCGGCGCTTGCAACGTCCTGCGCTTTCGCGGCGGATGCATCGACGGTTTCTTCAACCGTTTCGGCGGCCTTCACGGCGCTCTCCTGCGTTTGCGCGATCGCTTTTTCCTGCGCTTCCTGCGCGGCGGCGGCAGTCTGCTCTACGGTTTTCTTCACGCCCGTGTCTTCGGCGGCAATGATTTCGGCGGCGCTCGGCCCCTCGCCTTCAACGGCGGGCGCAGGCGCGGCGGCGACATCATCGCTGCCCTGTGCTTGCGCGTTCGGATCGATCTGAACTTGTTTCACCGGCTCCGGCGGCGGCAGGGCGGCTTTCTCGCCTTTGTTGCGCACGACGATGTCATCGAGGCTGCCGATCTCGCCCGGACCTTTGTCCGACGAACAGGCGACAAGCGCCAGAATAGCCGTCCCGGTGAGAAGAATTCCTTTAAGTGCGCGCATGGTAAAAACCCCTTATGGCAAAGCGGCGGATAAGACCCTCAAATTAGACCGGATACGGGTGTAAAATCAAGGGGCTATCGGGGCGATTTTGCGCTTTAGGCGGCAGATTCCTTCGCGTCTTTTCGGCGGACGTTCATGTAGAGAAGGATCGGCGCAGCCACGAAGATCGACGAATGCGTGCCGATGATAATCCCGAACACCAGCGAGACGACAAATCCCTGAATGACCTCGCCGCCAAAGACCCACAGCGCGCCCAGCGCCAGCATCGTCGTCATCCCTGTCATGATGGTCCGGGACAGCGTGCTGTTGATGGCGATATTGATGACTTCGGGCATGGATTTCTTGCGGTATTTGGCCAGCATCTCGCGGATACGGTCGAAAATGACGACCGTGTCGTTGATCGAATAACCCGCGACCATCAGAACGGCGGCCAGCGACGTCAGGTCGAACGGCATCCCGGTGATGGCGAACAGGCCGACCGTGCCGATGACGTCGTGGAACAGCGCGACAAGGGATGAAATCCCGAACTGCCATTCGAAGCGCACCCAGATATAGGCCATGATCCCGAGGACGGAGAACACGATCGCGTAGAGCGCGTCGAGTTTCAGCTCATCCCCGACCTGCGGCCCGACGAATTCCGTGCGGCGGTATTCGACGCCCTGAAAATGGGTGTCGAGCGTCGCGCGCACCTTGTCGATGGCGGCCTGCTGGACCGTTTCGTCGCCCTCCTGCTCCGGCAGGCGGATCAGGATGTCGTTCGGCGCGCCGAATTCCTGCAGCGACACGTCGCCGAGATTAAGATTGTTCAGCTCCTCGCGCATGACCGACAGGTCCGGCGTTTCCTGCGTGCGGATTTCGATGAGCGTGCCGCCCGTGAAATCGATGCCGAAATTAAGGCCGTTGATCGCGATCGCCGCGATCGACCCGAAAATAATGATCGCCGACAGGACATAGGCCCAGAGCGCATGACCGATAAAATCGAAATGCGTATCGTCGGGAATGAATTTAATACCTTTGAACATCTTGCAATCCTATAGCGGTAATTCGGTCGGGCGGTTTTTACGGACCCACAGCGAGATCATCAGGCTCGTCACCATGATCGCCGTGAAGAACGACGTCACGATCCCGATACCCATGGTCACGGCGAAACCCTTGATCGGGCCGGTGCCGAAAGAATACAGGATCACGGCGGCGATAAGGTTCGTCAGGTTGGCGTCGATAATCGTGCCGAGCGCCATTTTAAAACCGGATTCCAGCGTGTTGATGATCGATTTTCCGGCGCGGATCTCTTCCCGGATACGTTCGAAAATAAGAACGTTCGCGTCGACCGACATCCCGATCGTCAGCACGATGCCGATAATCCCCGGCAGCGTCAGCGTCGCCTGCAGCACGGACATGATGGCGACCATCAAAACGACGTTGAGGACCATCGCGATACTCGCGAACACCCCGAACAGGCTATAGACAAGACACATGAAGCTCAGCGTCAGGATGATCCCGATCAACGAAGCGAACTCCCCCGCCGCGATCGAGTCAGCGCCCAAGGACGGGCCGACGGTGCGTTCTTCCATGATTTTCAGCGGCGCAGGCAACGCCCCGGCGCGCAGCAGCAGCGCGAGATCGTTGGCTTCCTTGATCGAGAAGCTGCCCGAAATCTGGCCCGACCCGCCGCAGATCGCTTCGCGGATGACCGGCGCGCTGATGATCTGGCTGTCGAGGACGATGGCGAACAAGCGGCCGACATTTTCGCGGCTGACGTCGCAGAAACGTTTCGCGCCGACCGCGTTCATGCGGAACGACACGGCGGCCTGGCCGTTCTGGTCCTGCGAATACGCGGCATGGGCGAGCATGTCGCCCGTGATCATCGCGCGGCGTTCCAGCGCCAGCGTGCGGCCCGGCTCTTCAAGCATCGGCAGCGTAAACGTGCCGCCGCCGCTTTGCAGGTTCGACGACACATCCACATCGACAAGGTGGAAAGAAAGCTTCGCTGTTTTACCGAGAAGGTCTTTCACGCGCTGCGGGTCTTCAAGGCCCGGCAGTTGAACCAGGATACGGTCATCGCCCTGGCGCTGAATGACGGGTTCGTTGGTGCCCGTTTCATCGACGCGGCGGCGGACGATTTCAATCGACTGGCCGATCGTCTGGTCCTTGATTTCCTTGATGGCGACGTCGCTGAAAACCGCATCGACCGTGCCGCCCTCGCCCGTGGTGATCGTCAGGTTCGGGTCCAGCTTACGGACCGCGCCGCGCACCGCATCCGCGTCACCCGGTTCGCGCAGCGTCACGCGCACGCCGTTGGGCAGCGCGGCGATACGGCGGTAGCCGATCTTCGCTTCACGCAGCGACGGGCGCAGCGTGGCGACCAGATCTTCGGTGCGCTCTTTCAGAACCGCCGACAGATCGACCTGCAACAGGATGTGCGAGCCGCCCTGAAGGTCCAGCCCCAGATTCATCGCATTGCTCGGCAGCCATGACGGCAGGTGCGTATGCGCCCATGCGCGCTGCTCCGGGCTGAGCAGGTTCGGCGCACTATAGAGAAGCCCCCACACGCAAATAACGATGATAAGGATAAACTTCCAGCGGGGGATCTGAATCATAACGGGCGACTTCTGTTAAACGGCTTATTTCTCGACTTTGGTCTGGATCGTCGCGCGCAGCGCCGTGACTTTCACGCCATTGCCCAGATCGACGATCACTTCATCGGCAGACTCGCCGATCTTGTCGACCGTGCCGATCAGGCCGCCGGCGGTGACGACCTTGTCGCCTTTTTTCAGCGCGTCGATCATCGATTTATGTTCGTTGAAACGTTTCTGCTGCGGACGGATCAGCAGGAAATAGAACATCACGACGAGGATCAGGATCAGACCCATATTCCACGCCACGGCGGAACCGGTATCGACGGGCGCGCCGGCGGGGCCGCTGACGGGCACTTCGGTGGTGGCGGTGGTCGGGGTTTCCTGGGCAAAAGCCTGATTGATCAGCATTTTCTTAAATCCTTGCTCTGTTGAGTATGGCTGGAATATAAACGGCTAGACCGTAAACGCAAGGACCCGTTATGGAGAATTCACAGACCGACAAGCTGCTGGCGCTGGCCGAACGGATCGCCGCCGCACTCGAATCCGGGAACGAAACCGGCCCCGTCCACCCGCCTGCGCGCTGGGATGCCGCCGATGCGTGGCTCTGGCAATCGCATACGCGTTCCCTGAAACCCGTGGCCGAGACGGGCGCCCTGCCGCTCGACCTGCTCGTGGGTCTGGGGCCGCAGGCCGATCAGCTTCTTCAAAATACCCGCCAGTTCGCCGAAGGATTCGCGGCCAACAACGCGCTGCTGTGGGGCGCGCGCGGCATGGGGAAAAGCTCGCTCGTAAAATCCGTGCATGCCTCGCTTAAAGGCGCGCATCCGCTCAAGCTGGTCGAAATATACCGCGAGGACATTCACTCCCTGCCGCTGCTGCTCGATCTGTTGCGCAAGGAAAAGGACAAGCGTTTCATCCTCTTCTGCGACGATCTCTCCTTCGACGAACAGGACAGCTCCTATAAATCCCTCAAGGCCGTTCTCGAAGGCGGCATCGAAGGCCGCCCGGACAACGTCATCTTTTATGCGACGTCCAACCGCCGCCACCTGATCCCGCGCCAGATGATCGACAATGAACGCTCGACCGCCATTCATCCCGGCGAAAGTGTCGAAGAAAAAGTCTCCCTGTCCGACCGCTTCGGCCTGTGGCTGGGTTTCTATCCCTGCAATCAGGAAGACTATCTGGCGATGATCGACGGCTACGCGAAGAAATACGCGCTGAAGGTCAACACGCCCGAAGCGCTCGAATGGTCGAAAACCCGCGGTGCCCGCTCGGGCCGCGTCGCCTGGCAATTCATCCAGCACATCGCCGGGCAGCAGAAGAAAAAAATCAGCGGTTAGATTTTCAATTCCAGTTGCAAACGATTCGCAACAAGAGCATAACCATGCGCGAGAGGAAGTACTCTATGTCGCGCCTGAAGCCCTATTTCACGGATAAAAACGCCGAAGTTTTTCTGCCCGATCCCCTGACGCTCGGCAAATCACTGTTTCATCTTTTCAATGATGTATCCCCCGTCGATGTGGGCAAACATCTCTACGCCGCGGGCAAAGACATCTGTCACGACGTGCGCGAATACACCCGCGAAGTCCGCCGCGAACAGGAACGTTTCCAGCAAAACCTCCAGGCCCTCGGCATCGAACGCGTCAGCCGCATGTCCAAACGCGACGTCATCAACATCTGCGCGCGGTAGTTAAAGATATTTCTGCGGGTTAAGCGCTTCGGTGCCGCGGCGGACTTCGAAGTGGAGCTGCGGGCCGTCGACCTGTCCCGTCGATCCGACGGTGCCCAGCGATTGCCCCTGCTTGAGCGTGTCGCCCTTTTTCACGAGGATCTTGTCCATGTGCGCATACGCCGTCATCCATCGGTCGGCATGGCGGATCAGGACAAGATTGCCGTATCCCTGAATTTCATTGCCCGCATACACGACGACGCCGTTATCCGCCGCCCGTACCGGCGCGCCGCGCGCGGCCTTGATGTTGATGCCGTCATTGTGCAGGCCGCCGTCCTTGGGGCCGTATGCCGAAATGATCTTTCCATCGACCGGCATCATGAACTTGCCGTTGCCTTTCACGCGCGGCGGCACTTCTTCGGGCAGTTTCGGCGCGACGACGGAAGCCGTCTGCACGGTGGCGGTCGCGTTGGGCGTTGCGTCCGGCGGCGGCGTGGTCGATGTGTAAACCTGCGGATGCGACGGGGCGGATGCGGCGGTGGAACCCGGCGGCGGCGCGATCGTTTCGCGCTCCACCGCTTCGACTTTCATCGGCGCTTGCGGTTCCGCCGGCTCGATCGTGAAATCGCCCCCGGCCATATTCGACCCGCCGCGCGCATGCGGCGACGGCAGGCGCAGGACCTGCCCCGCGCTCAGCGCATAGGGCGCGTTCAGATTGTTGAGCCTTGCGACTTCGTTGACCGTTGAATCAAACATCGCCGCGACGGTGTAGAGCGTGTCGTATTTTTTGACCGTGTAGTTGTTCGGCGCAGGCAGTTTGATGCGGTAGCCGAAATCGAGTTTATAGGGCGCGGTCAGGTTGTTGATCTCGATAATATCGCGCATCGGCAGGTTATATTGCTTGGCCACCGTGTATACCGTGTCGCCGTCCAGCACCGTATGCATGCCCGCGCTGCCCGCGCCGCCGGTCTGTCCGTAAGAGACGACCAGCGCCGGGTCCTGCGTTTTCATCTTGCACGCCGACAACGCGGCCGCAGACATCATGACGGTGCACAGGAAGGCTTTCGTTTTCACGCCGCCTCCCCTTTTTTCTCACGCGCGACATCGGGCAAAAGCGGCACGAACCGCACGTCGCAGATTTTCGAAATCGTATACGTGTCTTCGGATTCTTTTTTGTACCGGTTTAAAACCTGATGCCCCTGCTCGCCCACCGGGCACACCATGATCCCGCCGGGTTTCAGCTGGTCGATCAACGCGCCCGGCGGTCTTTCACGCGCGGCGGCGGTGACGATAATCTTATCGAACGGCGCCTGCGACATGCCGTTGATGGTCGGCCAGCCACGCATGCCGTCGGCGCAGATCGCCGTGACGTTCCGCAGGCCCAGCGTCTGGAACATTTTTTCCGCCGTCCCCAGAAGCGGTTTATGCCGTTCGATGGAATAGACGCGCCGCGCGATCTTTGAGAGCACGCTGGCCTGATACCCGGACCCGGTCCCGATCTCCAGCACCTTGTCCTGCGGCGTCAGCGCCAGCGACTGGGTCATGATCGCCACGATATAGGGCTGCGAAATCGTCTGTCCCTGCCCGATCGGCAAGGCCATGTCTTCCCACGCGTCGTCTTTCATTTCCGGCGTGACGAACAAATCGCGCGGAATGGATTCAATGGCGGCCAGAACGCGTTCATCATGAATGCCCGCGCCTTGCAGCGTGGCAATCAATCGTTTGGCTTTGGTCTGTCGGGCGATCAAGGTCGGAACCTCCTTGACGATAGAAAAGGTTAACTCCCGCCATTTTGATTCAAACGGGCGGATTTCTCAAGTTTATTTCCCTAAATAATATAATATTTTCATAACTTTGACAGAAGGAGTTCGGTTTCCGTAGAATAAATCCTATGAAGCTTTATCATGGCTCCACCACGCTTTTTGACCGCCCGGCCGAACGCCATTTCGGCCAGGGATTCACCAGCTCTGAATTCGGCGTGGGCTTCTACACATCCGATTATGGCGGCGACGCGTGGGAATATGCCGGTGGCACCAGCGGCGAAGCCGGTGTGATCTACAGCTATGAACTTGATGAAGCGCGCCTCGACAAATGGCTTGTCTGGGGCCGCCCGCTGGGTCAAACGCTTTACGATTCCCTGATGCGCAATCTGGATCGCCTTCCACCGGACAGGGCCGATCAATTGCGCGAAGAACTCTCGCCCACGATGGATGGCCGCGACGCTTTCGGCGTCCTGCGCGGACGCAGCCGCGAAGGCTCCCGTTTCATGCGCGACGCCGGCGTCGAGGGAACCGCGTGCGATTCCTATTATGTTTTTCTTTCCGCCAATGCCGTACCCGCACAGAACATTCATCAGATCGTCGGCGATTTCCCCGCCGCCGAAGACGCCCTCGCGCGTCAGAAAGAAACCGGACGCCTCAGCGTCGAACAACCTGTGAAAGCTGACGGCACGCTGATGGGTCCGCGCGAACATTACATGTCCGAAGAACTTCGCTTCGCCGCTTTAAAAATTCACGACACGAAAGACAGGGATCTGATCGATCTCTTTGAAACGAAAATCGCCGCACCGCTGCTCTCCGATGCATGGATGAAATCCGGCGGCCCGGGTTTTGATATCCGTAACAATCTCGGCTCGTCTTTCCAACGGATATTGCGTGATGGCGGGCTAGACCTGTCGGATCACTGGTCGGGGGCGAACTCGCTGATCCGCACGACGACATGGATGAAGCACAATGTGAACGGCGCAGAACCGCTGATCGAAAACGCAAACCGCGTGGCCGATGCGCTGCGCGCGCACGTCGCCAAAAGCACATTCGGCTGATTAAGCGGCCTTGCCTGCGGCGTTCGCCAAAGGCTTTATTTTTTCAACACCGCGCATATACGGTTTGAGTGCATCGGGGATGAACACGCCGCCGTCGGCCGGATCGTAATAATTTTCCAGCACGGCGATCAGCGCGCGGCCCACGGCCACGCCGGAACCGTTCAGCGTGTGAACGAATCTTGTGTCTTTTTCGCCCTTGGCTTTCATGCGCGCGTTCATGCGGCGCGCCTGAAAGTCCCAGCAGTTCGAGCAGGACGAAATCTCACGGTAACGGTCCTGCCCCGGCAGCCACACTTCGATATCGTACGTCTTGCGCGCGCCGAAACCGGTATCGCCGCTGCACAGCATCATCGTGCGGAACGGCAGATTGAGTTTCTTCAGGATCGTTTCCGCGCAGTTCGTCATGCGGTCATGTTCTTCCACGCTTTTGTCCGGCGCGGTGATGGATACAAGTTCCACCTTATAAAACTGGTGCTGACGAAGCATGCCGCGCGTGTCTTTCCCGGCGGCGCCCGCTTCGGAACGGAAACACGGCGTCAGGGCGGTAAAACGCCTGGGCAGTTCTTCATCGCTCAGGATCAGTTCGGCCACGATGTTCGTCATCGACACTTCCGCCGTCGGGATCAGCCAGTGACCCGTCGTCGTGCGGAACAAATCCTCGGCGAATTTCGGCAGCTGGTTCGTGCCGAACACCGCGTTGTCGCGCACCAGAAGCGGCCCCGACACTTCGGTGTAACCGTGTTCCGCCGTATGCGTATCCAGCATGAACTGCCCCAGCGCGCGTTCAAGCCGCGCGAGGTCCGAATGCATCAACACGAAACGGCTGCCCGAAATTTTCGCCGCCGTTTCAAAATCCATCATGCCGAGATTTTCGCCGATATCGCTGTGATCCGGCACTTTCGCCGCTTTCGGCGTGCCGACCTTGCGCACTTCGACGTTGTCGTTTTCGTCCTTCCCGTCCGCGACCTCATCGAACAGGATGTTCGGCAGGCTCGCCAGATGCTGGTTGAGCGATTCCGCCACGGTGCGCTCTTTTTCTTCCAGATCGGTCATATTGTTCTTGATCGCGGCGACATGATCCATCGCCGCCTGCGCGTCGCCGCCGGTCTTTTTGATTTCGCCGATCGCCTTGGATTTTTCGTTCCGCTCCGCCTGCAATTTCTGCAGCTCGGTTTGAATGGCGCGGCGCTCTTCATCCATTTTCAGGATGTCGGCGCTCTGCGGCTCCAGCTTGCGGCGCTTCATCGCGGCGTCAAAGGCGGCGGGGTTTTCCCGAATGGCGCGTAAATCGTGCATCTTTATCTTTTCTTCTCGGATTGTATGGTTCAATAATAAGACCGACACGCTAACCATAATCTGGAGTTATCGCTTGCACAAGGTTTCCCTGCCCGGCGTTTATCGAATGATACGGCCCGAAAAATCCGGCCTGCCGCTCGTCTTCGATTCCCCGCACAGCGGCATGGGCTACCCCGATGATTTCGATTTCGTCTGCGACTTCGCGCAACTGGAAAAGGCCGAAGACCGTTTCGTCGATGAACTTTTCGCCGCCGCGCCCGATTACGGCGCCGCGTTTCTCGCCGCCGATTTCCCGCGCAGCTATATCGACGTGAACCGCTGCGTCAGCGATCTCGACCCCGGCATCATCGATGACGAATGGCCCGATCCGCTCAACCCCTCCGTCCGCTCGCAGGCCGGGATCGGGCTGGTCCGCCGCCTTCTCCGCCCGGGCGTGCCGGTGTATGACCGGGCGTTAAGCGTCGCGGAAATTCGCAGGCGAATCGACACTTATTATGCGCCCTATCACGCGGCGCTGGCCGCCTTGATCGACGATGCCTACCGGGAAAACGGCCAGGTCTGGCACGTAAACTGCCATTCCATGCCCCCGCAAAGCGCCTTCGCCGGCGGGGACGGCATCTTCCGCGCCTATCCGGCCAGGAACCCGGACTTTGTTCTGGGCGACCGCGACGGCACGTCCTGCTCCCTCGATTTCACCCATGCCCTGCGCGACCATCTGCGCCATCAAGGCTACACGGTGGCCATCAACGATCCGTATAAAGGGGTGGAACTGGTGTCGCGTTATTCCGATCCGGCGATGGGCCGCCACTCGATCCAGATAGAGGTCTGCAAATCGCTTTATCTTGAAGACGATCTGATCACAAAATCAAAAAATTTCAATGCGCTGCGCGGTGACATTAATACACTGATTGAATTCTGCACGGACTATGTCCGGGCGCAGAGCGTCCCGCTCGCGGCGGACTGAAAAACGTCTTCCCACTTCACCTGAAGCATCGCATCCAATTGCTTCATATCAATGGGTTTTCCAAGATCCTGAAATGACGTCACCCCGGCGTCGGAAATGCCGCACGGCACGATGCCGTTAAAATGCGACAGGTCCGGGTTCACGTTGATCGAAATCCCGTGATACGTCACCCAGTGACGGACCCTGACCCCGATCGCCGCGATCTTTTTATTTCCCACCCAGATACCGACCCGCCCTTCAACCCGTTCCCCCGTGACGCCGAATTCGGCCAGGGTGCGGATGATCCATTCCTCCAGCTGCCAGACATAACATTTGATGTCCGGGGCCTCCTGCCGGGATTTCAGGTCGAGCATGACATACGCCACGCGCTGCCCCGGCCCGTGATAGGTGTATTGCCCGCCCCGCCCGGTTTCAAAGACCGGGAATCGGGGGCTTAAGAGGTCCTGCGCCCTGGCGCTCGTCCCGGCGGTGTAAAGCGGCGGGTGTTCCAGAAGCCAGACGGCCTCCGGCGCCGATCCATCCCTGATGGCGGCTACCCTTCGTTCCATGGTTTCCAGCGCCTCCGGGTATGCCACGGGCTGGTCCGATTTCATCCATTCGATCGTCATGACGTACTTATTATTGACGTACCATACACATTTGGCTAGATATCTCGCAACGCAGCAGGATGGGCGCTTGCAGCCCCCCTGCTTATTTGTTAGGAAACCCTCACTTCGCTTGGTTTTAAGCGATGCGGCTATGGCGGAATGGTAGACGCGCAGCGTTGAGGTCGCTGTGGGAGCAATCCCGTGGAAGTTCAAGTCTTCTTAGCCGCACCATCCTTCCCTTCACCGGGAAGGCGGTTCACATCATATAAGGACTTAGAGGGTCTCTTCATGTCTAAAGACGTCCTGCGCGACGCGGCACTTGAATATCACAAATTCCCGACACCCGGCAAAATCGCCATCACGCCGACCAAAGGCATGGCGACGCAGCGCGATCTCGCGCTGGCATACTCCCCGGGCGTTGCCATTCCCTGCGAAGAGATCGCGGCCGACCCGGCCAAGGCCCTTGATTACACCTCGCGCGGGAACATCGTCGCGGTTATCTCGAACGGAACCGCCGTTCTCGGTCTGGGCGATATCGGCGCACTGGCGTCAAAGCCGGTGATGGAAGGCAAAGCCGTCCTGTTCAAAAAATTCGCGGACATCGACTCCTACGACATCGAAGTCGATGAAACCGACATCACGAAATTCGTCGATACGGTCGCGCGCCTCGAACCGACCTTCGGCGGCATCAACCTCGAAGACATCAAGGCGCCGGAGTGTTTCGAGATCGAGCGCCAGCTGCGCGAGCGCATGAAAATCCCGGTGTTCCATGACGATCAGCACGGCACCGCGATTATCGTGTCCGCCTGCATCCTCAACTGGCTGGAATATACGGGCCGCAAGATCACCGATGTAAAACTCGTCGCCAACGGCGCGGGCGCGTCGGCGCTCGCCTGCCTGACGCTGCTGACCGAAGTCGGCTTCCCGAAAGACAACATCATCGTCTGCGACCGCAAAGGCGTCATCTACAAAGGCCGCAAGGAAGGAATGGACCCGTACAAGGAGAAATTCGCCAACGACACCAACGCGCGCGACCTGAAAGAAGCGCTCGCGGGCGCGGATATTTTCCTCGGCCTGTCCGGCCCCAAAGCCGTCAGCGCCGATCAGATTGCCGAAATGGCGGACGCGCCGCTTGTCATGGCGCTTGCCAATCCGACGCCGGAAATCATGCCTGACGAAGCGCGCAAAGGGAAACCCAACGCCATCGTCTGCACGGGCCGTTCCGACTTCCCGAACCAGGTGAACAACGTCCTGTGTTTCCCGTTCCTGTTCCGCGGCGCGCTCGATGTCGGTGCGACGGCGATCAACGAACCGATGAAGGTCGCCTGCGTGAAGGCGATTGCCGCCCTCGCCCGCCGCGAAGCGTCCGACGAAGTCGCCGCCGTATACGAAGGCCAGAACCTTGAATTCGGCCCCGAATACCTGATCCCGAAACCGTTCGACCCGCGCCTGATCGTCGAAGTTGCCGCCGCCGTGGCGCAAGCCGCGATGGATACCGGCGTGGCCACCCGCCCGATCAAGGACATGGCGGCGTACCGTGAAAAGCTCGAACAATTCAACGCGCGCTCCACCATGGTCATGCGCCCGGTGTTCAGCCAGGCGAAAGCCGATCCGCGCCGCGTCGTGTATTGCGAGGGTGAAGAAGAACATGTCCTGCGCGCCGTTCAGATGGCGCTCGACGAAAACCTTGTGAAGCCTGTCGTGATCGGCCGCCGCGAAGTCATCGCGACGCGCGCCAAGCGCCTGCGCCTGCGTATGAAGATCGACAAGGATTTCGAACTCGTCGATCCGCAGGACGACCGCCGTTACCGCGATTACT
>CAYPCP010000023.1:13136-18790 GCA_964409255.1 uncultured Pseudobdellovibrionaceae bacterium | reverse complement strand
TGCGCATCGATGACGGCGAATACGGTTACTGCGAAGAAACCGGGGAGCCGATCGGCGTCGCGCGTCTGGAAGCGCGTCCGGTGGCGACGCTTTCGCTTGAAGCGCAGGAACGTCACGAGCGCATGGAAAAAACCCACCGCGACGATTAATCGACCGGTACAGAATAAAGAAAAACAGGTTCCCGCCGGGGAACCTGTTTTCGTTTGGGGTAAGGGGTAGGGGTATTACGACGTCCCCTGACCCTAAACCGTACGTTCTCGCACGGCTGCTCTCTTCTAGAACGGGAAGAGGACGTCGTAAACCTGTTGACCGTAGCGCGGTTGCTGCACGTCGGTGATCTGGCCTTTGCCGCCGTAAGAAATGCGGGCTTCGGCGACCTTGTCATAGGGGATCGAGTTGGCGACCGAAATGTCCTGCGGGCGGACGACGCCGGCGATTTCAAGAATGCGTTTTTCAAAGTTCACGCGCACTTCCTGACGGCCCTGGATGACCATGTTGCCGTTCGGCAGAATTTGCGTGACGAGCGCGGCGAGTTTCAATTTGATTTTCTCCTCGCGGTCGATCGTGCCTTCGCCTTTGTGGTTGGAGCCGGATTCAGCGCCGATCAGGTTGCCGTTATTGACCCCGGTCGGCAGGACCTGATCAAGGTCGAGTTCGTAACCGAGCAGGGCGTCGAGGCCTGCGGATTCGTTGCTGGTGCGTTTGCGTTCGGACGAGTTATCGAGTTCGGCCTTGTCCTTGATGTCGATGACGACGGTCAGGATATCGCCGACTTCGTCCGCGCGCTGGTCTTCAAAGAAGGTCTGGCGGTCGGACGCCCAGAGGGAGTTCTGCTCGCGATGGTTGGCTTTGGGGGCGGGCATCGGCATGGATACCGCGCGGTAATCTTCGCGCGTCGTCGGGTTTTCGATCGGTGCCATGTCCGGCGCCTTGCCCACTTCGGCAAGGCGTTCGCCGGCGCCGCAGGCGGCGAGCGTCAGGATGGCGATAACGCTGGTGCCCATTCTGAAAATCTTTTTCTTCATCGTACTTTCTCCTCTAACCGTGATTAACGGACCGTGACTTCGCGCGAACCCGTGACGAACGCGTCGAAAGATTTGTTGCTGTTGATATTCGTGACGCGGACGGAATCGCCTCTGGCGCCGTTCTGCATGGCTCTTCCCTTGGTCGAAAGCTGTATCGGGCCGTTGGCGAAGCTGATCGTGACTTCGTCGCCGCGGGAGACCAGCACCGGCTGCTGCAGGTCGTTGACGATCATCGGCCTGCCGGCGGCAATGATGCGGCGCGGCGTCATGCCCAGCACGTCTTTTTCATTGACGAGCATGTCGTGCTGGACATTGCGCACCGGCACATCGACCCAGTCGAGATCGTGCGCATTGATAAGATCGCCGTTACGCAGGGAGTTTTTCAGCACAGGGATCGCCATGATGCGTTCGATCTGTCCGGTGAGATGAATTTTTTTCAACGGGTTGTCCTTGGACGGCGCGACCAGGGTGGCATCGAACATGGAACGCGTGGCGTCGTAGGAGAGGGCGGCGACCTCGACACTCGCGTCCTCGCCCTGCGGCAGGACCATCGGGTCGAGCGAATTCATCATCGTCATCGTGAATTTGTCATCGAGGCCGGGTTGTTTTTCCAGCGCGGATTTCAGCACGTCTTCGATCTGCGTCACCGGGATGACCGTGGCGGCGCGGCGCACGACGATGCTGTCGGCGCTGCTTTGCGGTTTCCAGTCGAGCTTCAGGGCAGCGGCAATACGGTAGAGCGTGCGCGCGTCGAGCACCATGTCCTTGCCCGGCTGCGGCGCGGGGCCGAGCACGTAGTCGGCATTGTCCCGCGCGCCGTCGAAAATATCGCCGACCGTGATGCGGTCGCCCGTAACGACGGCGATATCCCTTAGCCCGGCTGCCAGCGCGGCACGCGTTCCGGCGAAGAGGATGATGACGCCCGCGCCCAGACCGGCGAGGAACAGAACGATCCGCACGGTGATCAGTATTTTCGGGACAATGTCGTTCATCATCATACTCTCCTTTATGCCGTTAGCGATTAACGGAGCTGGGTGATCGTCTGCAGCATTTCATCGCTGGTGCTGATGACGTTCGAGTTCATTTCATAGGCGCGCTGCGCGGCGATCAGTTTCGTGATCTCCTCGACGATATTCACGTTGGAGTTTTCAAGCGCGCCCTGGCGGATTTCACCGAAATCCTCGGTGTCCGGCGCGCCCGTGACCGGGGCGCCCGACGCTTCGGTTTCAAGGAACAGCGTGTCGCCGATCCCTTCAAGGCCGCCGGGGTTGACGAAGCTGGCGAGTTCAATCTGGCCGAGGTTGGCATAGGCCACCTGACCCGGCAGTTTGGCGAGAACCTCGCCCGAATTGTTGACGACGATGTCGATCGTATCCTGCGGCACGGTCAGGCCGGGTTCGAGAAGATAGCCCTGCGCGGTCACGATCTCCCCTTCGTCGTTGAGCTGGAACACGCCCGAACGCGTATAGGCGATATCGCCGTCGGGGAGCTGGATCTGGTAGTAGCCCTTGCCGGTGATGGCGAGGTCGAGTTTGTTTTCCGTCATCTGGATCGTGCCCTGTTCGTGCAGGCGGTAGATCGAGCCGAGGCCGACCCCGAGACCGAACTGCATGCCGGAGGGCACGATCGTGCCGACGTCGGAAGAGGTCGCGCCGGGACGCTGTTTGTTTTGATAGATCATGTCGTGGAATTCGGCGCGCTGGCGTTTAAAGCCCGACGTCGTCATGTTGGCGATGTTGTTCGAGATGACGTCGACGTTCATCTGCTGGGCGAGCATGCCCGTTGCGCCGATATCGAGTGATCTTGTGACCATGGTTGGTTACTCCTCTATTAATCCGTTACCTGTTAACCGCCGCCCTGACGGGAAAGGCGCTGAATGGCTGTTCGCATGCGGTCGTGCTCGCTCTGCATGAAGCGCTGCACGGCCTGATATTCGCGGATCACGTCGATCATGCGCGTCATTTCGACGACGGCCTGAACGTTGGACCCTTCGAGTTTTCCCTGAATGACGGTCGTGCCTGTGGCGGGGAGGGGCGGTTCCGTCGTCACATAAAGGCCGTTGCCGGCGGGATTGAGCGTTTGATAATTGGCGAATTCCGCGACCATGAGCTGGCCGATCTGGCCGTCGTCGGTGGACACGGCGCCGTTATGGTCGATGTAGACGTTTTTCGCGTCCTGCGGGATCGTGATCGTGCCGCCGCCCTGACCCGCGACGGGCATGCCGCGCGCGTTGACGAGCGTGCCGTCCGCAAGCTGCGCGAGATTGCCGGCGCGCGTATACTGAACGCCTTCGGGCGTGACGATGCCGAGGAAGCCGGGGCCGACGAGGGCGACGTCGAGCGGGTTGCCGGTGATTTTAACCGGGCCGGGATCGGTCACCTGATACTGGCCGTAATCGTTGACGAGGGAGACGTCTTCTTTCATCCCGCGGGGTTTTTCGACATATTCCTGGAAAATCATGTTCTGGCCGCGGAAGCCAGGCGTGTTCAGGTTCGCCACGTTATTGGCGATGATGTTCATGTTCCCTTCGAGAACAACCTGACCGGACAAGCCGACGTAAAGTGAATTTTCCATTTCAGTCTAAACCCAATTCTGGTTTTCCTGCGTGAGTACAATGCGAAGACCGTGCCAAGTTGGATTTTTTATTTCTTTGAAAGGCTTAAGTGTTATCCACAGGCACAAAAATCCTGTTTCGTTCCGGCAAAAAGATTCAGGCGACGCCGGCGATACGGAAAAAATTACCGTGCCGCGCGCCTGCCGTGTGGGCTTTGATGATGAAGCACTAGGCACACGCGTTGCGATCACCCTATAATGAAAGCGATTCAACGCCCTAACGCAGCGGAGCCGCATTCATGGCAGCAAAACCGAAAATGGAAGACGAAGACGACAGCCCGGGCGCCGCAGGCGCAGATGGCGATCCGCTGGGCGAGGGCGATGGCGGTAAAGGCAAGAAGAAGCTGATCCTTCTGATCCTTCTGCCGATGCTTGTCCTGATCGGCGGTGCGGCGGGGCTGTATTTCTCCGGCGCGCTCGACAAGATGATGGGCAAGGGGGAAGAGGTGGCCGAAGAGCATGCCGCCGCGCCTGAAGCCGCGCCGAAGGTCGATGCCCATGGCAAGCCGGTCATCGGCGGCCCGGCGTTTCTCGCCATTCCCGATATGATCGTCAACCTCAACAGCCCGGACACCCAGCCGCGCTATCTGCGCCTGAAAGTACAGCTTGAGCTGGAAAACGAAGCCGACATGGCGGCGGTGCAGGCCGTCTTGCCGCGCGTGGTCGACCAGTTCCAGACATACTTGAGAGAGCTGCGGGTCAAGGACCTGAAAGGGTCCGCCGGGATTTACCGCCTGCAGATGGAATTGTTGTCCCGCGTCAACGCGGCGGCCTATCCCACGGTGGTCAAAGATGTGCTGTTTCAGGAAATTCTGATACAATAACCGTGCTATAATAAGGCTGACCGGGACGGACGGCACGGTTCTTGCGAGCCTTCTTTCCCGGAATGACAAGAAAACGAGAACGAACCGGATCCTGGCAGGCACATGAGCGACACGCAGACGAACGAAGCGGATAGCGCCACACTCGGGCAGAGTGATGTCGATTCCCTGTTTGACGGCGGGGACGATCCGTTCGGCGGGGGCGATCCCGGCGCGGCGCGCATTCTCAATCAGGATGAAATCGACTCCCTTCTCGGGTTCGACGATGACGGGTTCGGCGCGGATGAAACATCCGGCGTCATGGCCCTTATCAATTCGGCGATGGTCAATTACGAGCGTCTGCCGATGCTCGACATCGTGTTCGACCGCCTTGTGCGGTTGATGTCCACGTCTTTACGGAATTTGACCTCCGACAACGTTGAAGTCTCGCTCGATCAGGTATCGACCGTGCGCTTCGGCGATTACATGAATTCCATCCCGCTGCCGGCCATGCTGACGGTCTTTAAGGCCGAGGAGTGGGACAACCACTCTCTCATGGTCACGGATTCCGCGCTGATTTATTCCATCGTGGACGTTCTGCTGGGGGGCCGGAAGGGCACGCCCGCGATCCGCGTGGAAGGCCGCCCGTATACGACCATCGAAACCAAGCTGGTGGAGCGCATGGTGCAGGTCGCGCTCTCGGACCTGTCGTCCGCGTTCGACCCGCTGTCGCCGGTGTCCTTCGCGCTGGAGCGCATGGAGACCAACCCGCGTTTCGCCACCATCACGCAATCCGGTAATGCCTGCGTCCTTGCGCGCCTTCGCGTCGATATGGGCGATCGCGGCGGCAGGATCGAAATTCTTATCCCTTACGCGACGTTAGAGCCTATTCGTGAACTTCTGCTTCAGATGTTCATGGGGGAAAAATTCGGCCGTGACTCGATCTGGGAAAACCACCTGACGCAGGAACTCTATCAAACCGAAGTTTCCCTGCACGCCGTTTTGGGTGAAAAAACAACAAGTTTGCGCGATGTCCTCAACTGGCGAATCGGGACGAAGGTGTTGTTCAATACCTTCATCAACGACGAGCTGGAAATGCGGTGCGGCGACGTGCCGATGTTCCGCGGACCCGTGGGACAAAAGCAGGGCAGCATCGCGGTGCAGATTGATAAGTATATCCCGCCTCAATATGATGACGAATCATGAGCATGGATGC
>CAYPCP010000023.1:0-13036 GCA_964409255.1 uncultured Pseudobdellovibrionaceae bacterium | reverse complement strand
CAGATTGATAAGTATATCCCGCCTCAATATGATGACGAATCATGAGCATGGATGCAGGACAGATTCTCGACGCCGTAATTCTTATTCTTCTTTGCGTGACAATATTCTATGCCGCGCGCCTGTCCATGTTCATGAACAATTTCCGCGACAGCAAGGCGGAGTTTGACGTCCTGATGGACAATCTGGGCCGCAACATCCAGCGCGCCGAACAAGCCATTGCAACCATGCGCACTTTGGCCGCCACATCGGGCGGCGAATTGCAGACCGTCGTCAACGACGCCAAGTTTCTGGCCGACGAACTCCGGTTCATGAACGATGCCGGCGACAATCTGGCCACGCGTCTTGAGAAGCTGGCCGAGCGTAACCGCGAGCTGATCGATCTTCTTGAAAATGCCGGGGGCATCGGCCCGGCCGCCGTCAAGCTCAACCAGTTTCCGGGCCGCGGACGTCTGGCGGCGGACGACATGGAAGACGAGCGTGAGAAAAATACCGCCCCGTCCTTTTTCAAAATTCATGACCGTGATTTCGACCGCGCCGCCGAAGAGGTTGCCGAGACCGCCGTGTGGTCCACCACCGCCGGTCAGGATGACAAAGACGACGAAGCCTTTGTCAGTCAGGCGGAGCGCGATCTGTATGCCGCGCTTCAAAAGGGCAAGAAGGCCAAGGCCGGGGGCGTGGCATGATCCCGTGGCACCGTTTGAAAATCCTGCCGCTTCTGGTTTTCGTGGCGGCGCTGTCCTTCAGCCTGCGCATGAGCGAGTTCGTCGCCGGTTTTACCGCGGCGCCGGGCGCGGCCTTTGCCCAGCAGCCGCCCAGCCAGCCCTTGAACGCGCCGACCGCCGACGGAGATGAAAAACCGGCTGCCGATGCCAAGCCGGGCGAAGAGAAAAAAGAAGAAACCGCCGCCGCCGCGACCGATGCGGCCAGGGAAGAGGGCGCCGCGGAGGAAGCCGCCGCGCCCGCAACGCCGCCCGCGACGCCCAAGCCGTCGGAGAAGGTCGACTGGAAATCATCCACCGATTCAGAAATCGAATATTCCGATGTGAAGATGGAAATGTTCGAAGACCTTGCCAACCGCCGCAAGGAGATCGAGGAGCGCGAGCGCGAGCTGGTCCTGCGCGAGGCGCTTTTGAAAGCGGCCACGCAGGAGATCGAACAGAAATATAAAGAGCTGGAAGGGATCAAGAGCGAGATCCAGACCCTTCTTGAACAGCAGACCGAAGAAGAAAAGAAACGCGTCGCCAGCCTCGTTAAAATTTACGAAGGCATGAAGGCGAAAGACGCCGCGCGCATTTTCGACACGCTGGACATGGATGTCCTGATCCAGGTGATGACGCAGATGTCGGAGCGTAAATCCGCCCCGATCCTGGCGGCCATGAACGCCGACCGCGCGCGCAGCGTGACCATCATGCTGGCCGAGCAGAAAAAACTGCCGAGCCTTGAAGAACCCCTGATCCCGCAGAATTAAGGGTTTACCCTTCCGTCCCGCCCGCCAACGGGGGTATAATCGGACTATGTTCAAACGCCGCAAGCGCATCACCGGCCACGTTTCCCACGACCAGATTATCTTGATGAACCTGTCGCTGTTCATCATGCTTCTGGCGTTCTTCATCGTGCTGAACGCGATTTCATCGTATGACGAACAAAAATCCGGGTCCGTGGTGGAAAGCGTGCAGACGACGTTTTCGACGGTGCCCTTAACGCCGGACATTTCCCCGTCCATGGTCCCCAGCGTGCAGGAGGCGATGGGCGAGGGGCAGACGATCGACCGGATCGACGCGTTGTTCCGTTCCCAGATTACGGCGTTCGACGCGGTGAAGGATGATGGAAAGGGGCAGATGGAAGTGACGCTGCCGCTGGAGGTCTTCACGCAATCGGTTATGGCGATCGGGCAGGAAGATTTGTCGAAGGCATCGCCGGACGTGCAGGTCAAAGGAAAAAAATTTTTCCTGCCGACGCTGGTTTCCCTTTTGAAGTCTGACGCGCAGGGCGTGCGTTACCGGATGGATATGATTTTTCACGTGCCGGAAAATCCGGCGACGCTGCGCAACCGCGATCCGCAAACATTCACCGACACAACGCGCAAGGGCGCGGCGCTGGCCACGCAATTGCAAAAAAGCGGGTTAAGCGCGCGCTTTATCAGCATCGGGTTGGAAGAGGGCGATGCCAGCACGATCCGCGTTCTGTTCCGCCCGCATCAGCCCTTTACCCCTGTCGCGCCGGAGGCGGCGCCCGCGCCATGACGGATATTCCGGACATTCCCCCGCAACAGGATCCCGTTCCGGCGTTGCCCGCCGGGCTGCCGCCGGTGCGGCATAAAGGGCGGCGTTACGGCCGCCGCGCCGGGGACCAGCCGGACGGCGAAGCCAGGATATGGATGGTGACGTTCACCGACATTATGGGGTTGATGCTGACATTCTTCGTCATGATGTATGCGATGGCGCATCCGAAAGAGGAGGAATGGAAAGATCTCAGCAATACGGTGCAGAGCAATTTCAACAAATATTACGGCTTGATTGAAAACCGCGGCGCGCAGGAAAGCGTCAGCATCGACAAGATCGATTACAGCCGCGCGCTCGACCTGACATATTTGCGTGCGCTGATCGGCGCGCTGATGGAACAGGAAAGCGGGCTGGGCGCTGTCGCGCTCATCACCCAGCGCGACAGCCTGATATTATCCTTGCCGCAGGATTTGTTGTTCAAGCCGTCGGACGCGACGGTGAAAGAGGAAGGGGTGAAAGCGCTCTACGCTATCGCCGATATTCTTTCGCGGATCAAGAACCGTGTCGAAATCGTCGGGCACACCGATCCGCGCCCGATCAGCACCAAAACATTCCCGAGCAACTGGGACCTGTCGCTGGCGCGCGCGGCCAGCGTGGCCGCTGTGCTGGAGGATGTGGGATATACAAGGCCCGTCACCGTGCGCGGGCAGGCGGACGGGCGGTATGCCGACCTGCCGGAAGGGCTGGCGGAGGATCACAGGCTGGGGATCGCGCGGCGCGTGGACATTGTCATTATGGAAGATGATGGGAAACGTGTGAAGCTTTTCGACATTCACAGCCCGTGACCTTGTTCTGGCCGTGGCCGTATGGCAGGGTTTATTCATGGGCAGACTTCTTATCGGACTGATTTCCATCACGCTTTTGTGTCTGGGCGCGCTTCCCGCGCATGCGCAGCAAAGCATCAACGTGCGTTCCGGCGTTCACCCGGAATATAGCCGCCTTGTCTTCGACTGGCCCGCGCCGCCGCCTTACACCGTGGCGCAGCAGGGCAATACCCTTATCGTCACGTTTGAAAAGCCCGTGCAGGCCAATCTGGGCGGCGTCAACGCGCGCGACATGCCCGGCATCACGGATGTGAAGATCGTGTCGGCGGCGGGTGAGAATCTCAAACTGTCGTTGAACATTCCGCAGGGGGCGCGCTTCCGGCATTTCTCCGCGGGCGATCGTGTCGTCCTTGACGTCTATAAAACCGACGCCACGAAAACGATGGCCGCCGAACGCACGCCGCCCGCCGTCGCCGTGAAAAAACCGGCGGAACCTGCGCCAGCGCCCGCCCCTGTTGCGCCCGCACAAACGCCCGCACCGGCCAAGCCCGAAGAAAAAACAGCGCAGGCCCCGGCGCCCGCACCGGCACCCGCCGCCAATGAAACACCAGCCGTTACGGCACCCGCCGTGGAAGAAACGCCCGTGGCCGCGCCTGCAAAGGAAGCGCATGTCATTACCATGACATCGACGAAGGCATTGGGGCTGGCGGTTTTTGAGAGGGCGGGAACGTTGTGGATCGTGCTCGACGACCCGGACATGCCGGTGCCGCCGCAAATTTCCGGGCCGCAGAAAGAATCGTTTCCGCCGCTGACGCGTGTCGAATTCACCGGCGGATCGGCGTATCACATGCCGATGCCCGCGGGCATGCATGTAACGGGCGAGGGTGGCGGCCTGCTGTGGCGGATCGTGTTGTCGCCGATCGCGAAAAGAACCAACCCGGCGTTGCCGCAGCGCCGTTTCGCCGCGGGCAGCGATGCGCTGCGCGGCGGTTCGCTGTTGTGGCCCGTGGCGGGAGTGCGCCGCGTGGTGGATTTCAACGATCCGTTGATCGGCGACCGCTTGAAAGTCGTGACGGTATCGGATTCACAACAGGCCAGCGGCCCGGCGAAATCGTTCCCGGAACTGCGCACGCTGACGTCGTATATCGGCATTGCGATCGCGCCGAAGACCGACGACCTCGCGGTGCAGAGCACGGGCGAGGGCGTTGTCGCCACGCGTCCGCAGGGCCTGGCGCTTTCCCATGACCGCGATGTCAAACCGATTGAAATTCGTGAAAAGGTCAAACCGATTTACGAGCAGAAGGAAGAAACGCCCGCCGACAAAAAAGAAGACATGTCGCGCATTTTTCATTTCGACCGGTGGGAGATGGGCGGCCTTCCGGCGCTTGATGAAAATCAGGGCGTGTTGATGGCCGGCATCGGCGCGAAAGACGAAGCGGGAAAAATCGAAGACCTGATGACGCTGGCGAAGCTTACGCTGGCGAATGCGCGCGGGTATGAGGCGCTGGGGTATCTTAAAGTCGCGGGCGATGCGTTGCCGGAAATCGTCGACAATGCCGAATATAAAGCGCTGCGCGGGGCGGCAAGCGCGCTGGCGGGGAAATACGACGAAGCGATCCAGGATTTATCGGATGCGTCGCTGTCGAATTACAGCGAGCTTGGATACTGGAAGGCCTATACGCTGGCAGGTCTTGAAGACTGGCAACAGGCGGATCAGGTTGCGCCCACGGATTACGGCGTGCTGCTGGGCTATCCCAAGCAATTGCGTGAGCCGATTGCGCTGTCTTTGTCGGAGATCGCGCTGCGCGGCGGGAAAGTCGATCGTGCGGAAAGCATTCTCGATATGCTCGAAAGCCATCAGGAAGGCATGAGCCTGCCGCTGACATCGGCGCTCAATTATCTTCTGGGCGAGGAAGAGCGCCAGCGCGGGAACAAGGATAAGGCCAAGGAATACTGGAAGCCGCTGGTCGAGGGCAAAGACGATCTTTACCGCGCGAAGGCGGGCCTTTCGCTGACGCGTCTTGAACTGGAAAATAATGAGATCACGCCGGCGCAGGCGGTCGACCGCCTGGAGGGGATGCGTTACCTGTGGCGCGGGGACGAGCTTGAGACGCTGATCAATCTGCGCCTGGGCGATGTGTATATCAATAACGGCGATTACCTGAAGGGCCTGTCGGTCATGCGCAATGCCGTCACGCTGTCGCCGGGATCGAAGATGGGACAGGAAGTGGCGGAGCATATGACCAAGACGTTCCGCGACCTGTTCATGACGGACAAGCTGGCGAAGGTGCCGCCGATGGAAGCGGTGAGCGTTTATGATGAGTTCAAGGAACTGACGCCGCCGGGCGAAGAGGGCGACAAGTTCGTCGAAACGCTGGCCGAACGGCTGGTGGATGTCGATCTGCTGAGCCGTGCGGCGACGCTGCTCGATCATCAGGTGACGCACCGTCTGACCGGGCCGGAAAAAGTACGTGTCGCGGTGCGTCTGGCGGCGATACGTCTGCTGGATGGAAAACCGGAAGGGGCGCTGCGCGCGCTGACGGTGGCGGAAGCCGCGATGAAGGAGCCGCCCGCCGAAGGGCAGCCTGCGCCGGAAGCCAATCCGGGCCGCGAGCGCGAGATCAAGTTGCTGCGCGCCCGCGCGTTGTCGAAGCTTAAAAAACCTGCCGAGGCGAAAGAGATCCTTGCCGCGATGCCGAAAGACCCGATCGTTTCCCGCCTGCGCGCCGACGTGGCGTGGACCGCGGGAGACTGGGAAGAGGCCGCCGACGCGTTTCAGGATTTGATCCTTGCGGAGAATATTTCCGGCACGCGCCCGTTGACGGCGTACCAGACCGATTTGATACTCAACCGCGCGATTGCGCTCAACCTTGCGAACAACCGCGTGGCGCTGGCCAATGTGCGCGAACGGTTCGACGATATGATGAAGCAATCGGAAAAGGCGCAATTGTTCGATGTGGTCACGCGCCCGCGTCAGCTTGGGCTGATGGGAAGCCGGGAAAACGTGACTTCGCTGATGTCCGAAGTCGATATGTTCAAGGATTTCCTGGATAGCTACGGCAAGATGGATACCGGGCAGAAGACCAACTGATCTATTGGCGCGGCGCGCATTCCATCAACGGTATGGCGCACACGGCGTCGTGCATGAATCTTTCACCCTCTTCCGACTGTCCCGCGGCAATCACGCTGAACATTGCCGTGAGGGAGAGGGCAGCCACGCCGCGCGCGAGAAATCCGGCAGTGCGTTTCATCATGGTCGGTTGAGCCGTGCTTTGAAACGACGGGCGTTGGGGCAAGGCGCGCAGTGCGTGTTTCACGATTTGCGCATTTTGTGCTTCGATCTGCCGGAGTTCTTCGGCCACGCTGTCTTTGAGTTCCTGCACGGCCAGCTCGATGCGCGTGTCATGATCCATGAAATCCTCGATAGAGGTATCAGCGCGGGGAAGGCGAAGGGGGGCAGGGTCTTTATCCATAACCGGGTTTATAAGCCCGATCCGGGGATAACGTCAACGGTTATCCACCGGCCGGAGGACCGGAGCCGAAGCTTTGGATCAAGGAGCCGCAGATCAGATACCACCCGTCAACCAGCACAAAGAACACGATTTTGAACGGCAGCGAGATCATGACGGGCGGGAGCATCATCATGCCCATGGACATCAGGATCGAGGCCGTGACCATGTCGATGATGAGGAACGGCAGGAACAGCATGAACCCGATTTCAAACGCGCGGCGCAGTTCGGAGATCATGAAAGACGGGATCAGCACATGCAGCGGGATCGCCATCGGTTCGGCATAGGGTCCGGATTCCGAAAGTTCGGTGAAAAGCTCGAGATCTTTTTCACGGACATGCTCAAGCATGAACGCCTTGAACGGGGCGACACCCTGCTCGAACGCCTGAACTTCGTCGATTTCTTCGTTGATCAGCGGTTTAAGGCCGCTTTCGTAGGCGGATTGCAATGTCGGCGCCATGATGAAAAACGTCAGGAACAGCGCGAGCGAAATCATGACCGTATTCGGCGGCGTCTGTTGAATGCCGATCGCGGTACGCAGGAAGGACAGCACGACGACAATGCGCGTGAAGCTTGTCATCATCACGAGGATGGACGGCGCGAGCGACAGAACGGTGAGAAGGGCGACCAGCTGGACGACGCGGCCGGTGACGGTGCCGCCTTCGCTGCTGCCGAGATCGAGCGAGACGGTTTGCGCCAGCGCGGGTTCCGCCAGCGCCACGACCGCGAGCAATGTCAGCAGGATAAATTTCATTCGGTCGGCGCCTCGATATTGGTTTCGACGACAGTTTCGCCCGAAGGGCCGAGAATAACAAGATGCTGACGGTCGTCACGCTGAAGGATCATGGCCTTGCGGCGCCCGTCGAGGGGCAGGGTTTCAACGATTTTCAGGCGTCTTTTTCCTGTGGATATCAGGGCGTTCGTGCCGAAGCCCAAGCGTTTCAGAACAAAGGCCAGCATCCCCATCAGCGAAAGAACGAAGAGCAGCGCAAAGACAAGCTTGATGTAATAGGTGCCTTCCATGGCGGGTTAATCCTTTTTACCGGACCGGACGCGGTCCTGAAAATCACGCAGGGCGTTTCCCAGCCGGTCGAGATTGCCGATCATGTCGGCCATCAAAGGCTGAACCTGCGCGGCGTCCTGCGGGGAGAGCGCGACGGTGCGCT
This sequence comes from uncultured Pseudobdellovibrionaceae bacterium, assembly GCA_964409255.1. Classification (GTDB taxonomy): domain Bacteria; phylum Pseudomonadota; class Alphaproteobacteria; order Micavibrionales; family Micavibrionaceae; genus CAYPCP01. The sequence goes on along the minus strand of CAYPCP010000023.1, from coordinate 5,315 downwards.
CACACAGCGAGGCGACATCGTCGTCGAGGCCGGAAAGATTGACCATCGTGCCGGATTCAACCTTGTTGATCGCATCGTTGATGAGATCGCAAATGGCACGCATACGGGTTTGGATATCGTCGGTTTCGGTCATGACGCGCCTTCGTCCTTTTTTCCATGCATAACATCCCGCAGGACGACATCAAAGGGGTTTGGCTGACCGTTCGCGCGATAGATGTAGGACAGGATTTCGGCGACCGCCCCGAAGGCTTCGGTGGGGATGGGGGAGTCCAGTTCGATGGCGGCGAGGATTTCGACCAGGGCGCTGTCTTCCCGGACCTTGATATCGTTTTCATAAGCAAGCTGCAGAATCTTCTCGGCAATTTTTCCCCGGCCGGCGGCCACGACCTGCGGCAATTGCCGTTCGAGGGTCCGGTCCTTGAGGGCGACGGCGGTCGTGCGGTCCGATTTTTTCTTTATATTCAAGGGGGTTAGGCGGTCATCGTCGCCTGTGTCCAACCCATCGTCATACTCATCGGCCATTGGCACGCATCCTGCAGATAATTCCCATGGAGTAATAGCATTTTAGGGGCTAAACGATGACAACACAAAACATTCCTCTGCTGAGCGCCATGAACGCCAAGATGCAATATCTTGAAAAGCGTAACGAAGTCATCTCGCAGAACATCGCCAATGCCGACACGCCGAAATACCGCGCCCGGGACCTGACGAAGGTCGATTTCGGCACGGTTCTCAAGGATCTGATCGATTCCGACAAGGTGCATATCGAAACCACGCACCCGGGCCACATGCCGCAGCCGGACGCCGTCGAAAAAGCCCGTAACCAGAAACAGAAAGTGACGTACGAAGTCGCGCCGGACGACAACGCCGTCATTCTCGAAGAACAGATGGTCAAGGCGACGGAAATCAACATGGATTTCAACCTGCTGACCAACCTGATGCGTAAGCAGAGCGGCATGATCCGCACGGCGCTGGGCCGCAACCAGTAACGGACAAGCAGTAGAGCGAAGGAGAGTAGACGATGGCCGACGATATGTTCAGTTCCCTGTCGATTTCCGCCCACGGCATGAAAGCGCAGGGCGAGCGCACGCGCGTCATCGCGGAAAACATCGCCAACGCCAATACGGCGGCCAATATGCCGGACGAGCAGCCTTATACGCGCAAGCTCATCACCTTTAAGAACGAAATGGACCGCGTGGAAAAACAGCGCCTGGTGAAGGTTGACGACATCACCGACGACAAGCGCACGGAATACCCGCTTAAATATATGCCGGACCACCCGGGCGCGAACGAGGCCGGTTACGTCAAAATGCCGAACGTGAGCATGGTGATCGAACTCAACGATATGCGCGAAGCGCAGCGTTCCTATGAGGCCAATCTGGGGATGCTGGACCAGACGCGTAACCTCGCGCTGCGCACGATCGATATGTTGCGTTAAGGCGATTTGTGATAAAGTCAGAAGCAGGAGTCTTCCATGGTCGATAAAATCAACCCCGCCGCCGCCGCCAACGCCTATGCCAATATCGGCAAGACGGCGACGATCGGCACCGTGGGCGAGGCCGCGGAAGGCAAGGTCAGCTTTGGCGACATGCTGAAAAACGCCGCCGTGGAAAGCATCAAGACGATGCGCGCCGGTGAAGCGGCGTCGGCCCGTGCCGTCACCGGCCAGGCCAGCCTGCCGGAAGTGGTGCAGGCGGTGAACGCCGCGGAACTGACGCTCCAGACCGTCGTGGCGATCCGCGACCGCGTTATCGGGGCTTATCAAGAAGTTATGAGAATGCCGATCTAGGGTTTTATTGCCCCGGCTTAACGATAGGGGTATCCTATCCCCATGAATCAGACCGAAATCATCGAACTGGCCCGTGAGGCCATTCTGCTGACCATCCAGATCGGGTTGCCGGTCATGGCGGTCGGGTTGATCGTCGGCGTGGCGATCGCGCTCGTTCAGGCGCTGACGCAGATTCAGGAAATGACGCTTGTCTTCGTTCCCAAAATTCTTGCCATCTTCATTGCGATCTTCGTTTTCCTGCCGGGCTTCGCTGCCGCGATGACGGCCTATATGGAATCCATCGCCGACCGTATCGTCGGGACGGGCTGATCCGTCATGGCCCCCGCCGCCGCAGCGATGATGCCGCTGGTGCCTGTCATCCTGCTGGCGCTGTCGAATATCTTCATGACATTCGCGTGGTACGGTCATCTGAAATTTCCGCATGCCGGATTGATCACGGTTATTTTCGCGGCGTGGGGAATTGCGTTCATCGAATATTGCCTTGCCGTTCCGGCCAACCGCATCGGGTATAAATTCTATTCGGCGGCCGAACTTAAAACCATGCAGGAAGTCATCACGTTAATGGTGTTCTGCGGTTTTTCGGTTTTTTATCTGGGTGAGAAAATCACGCTGTACCATCTCGCAGGTTTTTCGTTGATCGCGGCGGGCGCGGCGTTGGTGTTCTTCGCGCCGAAGACGGTATAGGAGGCGGCGGCGATGGAAACCCTTACCGATTTTCTGACCACCGGCATCTTCGCGTTTCTTCTGGTGTTCGTGCGCATCGGCACGGCGGCGATGATCATGCCGGGGTTGGGCGATTCTTTCGTTCCGTCGAACATCCGTCTTTATATCGCGCTGGGGTTGTCGCTGGTTATCTCGCCGGTGATACAGCCTTACGTCCCGTCGCCGGTGCCGCCGCTGTCGATCATGTTCGCGTTGATCCTGATGGAATTTGTGGTGGGTCTGTTCATCGGCACGATCGCGCGGGTGTTGATGACGGCGCTCGATACCGCGGGCATGTTGATTTCGATGTCGTCCGGTCTGGCCAACGCGCAGATCTTTAACCCGTCGCTGGCCGGGCAGGGGTCGATCATCGGCGCGTTTTTATCCGTGACGGGAACGGTGTTCCTGTTCGTCACCAATCTGCACCACCTGCTTATTTACGGGCTGGTTGAGAGTTACGTGATGTTTCCGGTTGGCGGCGTTCCCGATACGGGCGGCATGGCGGAAATGATGACGCGCGCGATTTCGGCCAGCTTCCTGACGGGTTTTCAACTGGCGATTCCGTTTATCGTCCTGTCGCTCGTCATGTATATCGGCATGGGGGTTTTAACGCGCCTTATGCCGCAGATTCAGGTTTTCCTGTTGGCCATACCTTTGCAGATCGTGCTGTCGCTGATGACGCTTGCTCTGACGGTCTCGGCGATCCTTCTGTTCTGGGTGGCGCGATACGAAGCGGGCATGACCGTCTTCCTGACATCGGCGGGGTAAGGCATGAGCGATAACGAACAGGAAGACGATTCTTCCAAGACAGAAGACCCCACCCCCAAGAAGCTTGAAGAAGCCCGGCGAAAAGGCCAGGTGCCGATCTCGCGCGAGGTCAATAACTGGATCATGCTGCTCACCGGCACGATCGTGTTTCTCGCCATGGGCCCGTCGATCATGGATGATATGGGGCATTACATGCGCAGCTTTATCGAACAGGCGCATCTGATGCCCGGCATACCCGGCGGGTTCGGCGTTATTCTGGGCGATACGTTCTGGGCGATCGTCAAAATGCTGATCCTGCCGTTCCTGATCCTGATGGCGGCGGCGTTCATCGGGCCGTTCATTCAGGTCGGCGCGATTTTCGCCCCGGAAATCATCAAGATGGAAGTGTCGAAAATTTCACCGTTCAAAGGGTTTGAGCGGCTGTTTTCCATGCGCTCGATTGTGGAGTTCATCAAGGGCATCCTCAAGATCGGTTTGATCGCCGTGGTCGGCACGATGCTGATCATTCCTTTTTACGGGTCGATCGAGCATATGATCGGGCTGGAGCCTTTGGTGATGATGGAGGAGACGGCGGCGCTGATCTCCCGCCTGATGATCGGGGTTCTGGTCGTGCTGTTCGTGATCGCGGTCGCCGATCTGATCTATCAGCGCCAGACGCATCACAAGAAAATGCGCATGACGAAACAGGAACTGAAGGATGAATACAAGCAGTCCGAAGGGGACCCGCACGTCAAGGCGAAGCTGCGCCAGCTGCGTCAGGAAAAGGCGCGCGCGCGCATGATGCAGGCCGTGCCGACGGCGGACGTCGTCATCACCAACCCGACGCACTTTTCCGTGGCGCTGAAATACGACCCCGAAACGATGGCCGCGCCCGTCGTCGTCGCGAAGGGCGTGGACGAGCTGGCCTTCCGTATCCGCGAAGCCGCCAAAGAACATGACGTCACCATCGTCCAGAACCCGCCGCTGGCGCGCACCCTGTTCGATGTCGTCGATATCGACCAGCCGATCCCCGCGGAACATTACAAGGCCGTCGCCGAGGTCATTTCCTACGTCTTCCGCCTCAAAGGGAAGCTCAAACACTAGATTTAGAAATTGCAACACGTGAGCGAAAGAGTGTTGTTGCAGTTATATGCTTGCACTATCGCAGCGGCTTGCCTGAAAACCGGCCCTTGATAAGCGGTGGTTCCCGGTGGTTCATTCGTGCTCCAATTGATGCAATTAGACATGCCTGATACGGGTTGCCATGACATACCGCCTGTAAAAGACGCCGCTACGGCTTCAGGCGTGACCTTGCGGGAAAATATCCATCCGGCTCCAAACTCGCTGGCGCATTTTGCATCGGCACCGGATAAACCCCCTAAATTTCCTTGGTATTTTGCTGTGGTGGTTCTGCACTCTCGATTGCTGCCTAAAGAGGCCGCCATGTCATCAATATATTTTTTTGTTGCAGCATGATTGTTCGCCGTGGGCGGGCCGGACAGGGTGAGGGCGCCGGTCATCGTGTCGCCGGCCTTGGCGACTTTATCGGTCGCGCTGGGCGCGGTCTGGTCGCAGATCACCTGCGTGCCGTTGGAACGACACCAGTTGCCGTTGGCCTGCGCGCCGAATTTTCCATCGACATAGGTTTTGTTGGCGGCGTCGCCGGCGGCGGTGGGCGTGCCGAGGCTGGTGATTTTATTGCTGTTCATGTTGAGGGCGCTTGTCGCGGGGTTTGAAAAACCGGCTGCGCCGCCGCCCATGTCGATCCAGTTGGCATCGTTGCAGTAATACATTTTGTTCGCGGCGGAATCGTACCGCGTCTGCGACGCCAGACCGGCAGGCGAGGTGCAGGCGGCGTGGGCGGCGAAGGGAATCGCGAGAACAAAGAGGACAAGAAGAAATATACGCATCGGTTCTGACCCTTTCCTTGTCAAAGGAAAAAAGCCGCCGGGGTGTCCCGGGCGACCGGGTGTTCAAAACCGCTCATAAACAAAAACGGCGCGACAGCCTTTAGGCCCGAAAGCCATTGGACATACGCCATCGCCACCCGGCCAGAAGACCGAGCGGCATCAACGAT
>CAYPCP010000022.1:2587-19342 GCA_964409255.1 uncultured Pseudobdellovibrionaceae bacterium | reverse complement strand
AGGCTGGTTTACATGGAACGCGGATGAAAACAACGCCCCCGTTCTCGCCGGGCAGATCGATGCGGGCAGCGGCACTCTCTTCGGCATGCCGCTGCAGGATATCGCACTGACCGTCGGCGGCACGACACAGGATGCCGACATCATGTTCCGCACCGGGCTGTCCGGGACAAATGCGATGCGCTTGAGCATGGATACAAAAATCACGCCGACAGGCACGGTATATGACGCCGTCCTCGACATCACGGACACAGAAAATTTTTTCAGCCACGTCCAGACATTGCAGCCAAAAGATGTTCCTCCGGATCTTCGCTTTCTGGGGGCGCTGCGCGTCTATTTTGATTACCGCGAAGACCGCCGTTTCTCCGGCGGGCCTTTGCCGTTCGAACTCCGCGCCGCAACCGCGGAGAAGCAAATCGTAAAAGGAAATATCCTGATCTATCCGGACACGCTGGAGCTGCGCGGCTCGGCTGAGATGCAGGAACCGCTCGCCGCCGCCCTGCAAACCTATTTCGGCATTGCCGCCGACAAACGCACCGGCGGCGCGCTGCGCCTTGATGGCGATATCAAAAACATGATGACGTCAGAACCGCCCGCAGAATCAGGGATAGGCGCAGGAATCGAAAACAACCTTGGCGAATGACCGGGAGCCTTCCTCGACCGTGAAACGATATTCGCGGTTATCGACAATCACAGAATGACGCAGCGGAAGGGTGCCTGATTTGCTTTCGGCGACCTCTCCGCTTTTGAATTTAACGGTGACGCTTTGCGCCGGATCGTACCATGCTTCCGGCGCACCCTTATCATTCTTGGCCGAAACGCCGGTTGCGGTGACCAGAACGTGCCCGTCGGCCACCGTTACGGCGCTGTCCGGCCCCTGATAGGCAGGTGTCGTCACCACGAAGCGTTTCGTTTCCGGCTCCGTGCATCCCGTCGGCGGGCGGGCGGAGCGGATCAGGAACGCCAGACGTTCGGGCGCCATGCCCTGCCCCAGCTGCTCGCGGATGAGCTTGATGATATCCTGCATCGGGCCTTCGGGAATCTGCGATTCATATTCCGCGCGGATTTGTTCGTAACGCGTATTGGCGGTCTGCGCTTCGGCACGCAATTCCGTGACGTTTTCCTGAAGCTCGGTATTTTGTTTGGTGAGGCCCTCTACCTGTTCCTGAAGACTGATCTGGTTGGTCGCCGCGTATTGCTTGCCGAACCATAGCCCGACCCCCGTCGACATGATGATGACGATGATCATGGCGATCGCGTTCGACACGCGCTGCATGGCGCGTTCGCGGTAACGGGAATGTGGGTTGTAATCGTTCAGCATTGTAATTTTCCGCGTTTGATATTATCAGCCCGGGCGGACAGGACAAGGGCGAATGATCAATCCTCCGACGGAGTCAGCTTTACGCCCGACGTCTGGAATTCCCCGAGGTTTTTAAGCCCGACGCGCACCATGAATTCCGTGCCGCTGTCCCCTGTCGAATCCGCAGTCAGCGTCCGTTGCCCGGTGACGGAAACATTTATACATTGCCCGGTATAATCGACCCCGTAATTGGCCTGGCGCAGCCCTTCGTTTTCGCCGAAATCATATCGCACGGCGCCATGAAGCCCCCAACGGTCGGTCAGGCGCAGCGTTCCGCCCGTGTAAATCTGTTCGCGGCTTTCGTCGAGATCGGTGCCCTGCAGCGCGTTTGCATAAAAATAACGGCTGTAGAGGCCGACAGGCCCGATATAACTGCTCAGCTCAACTTCGTGGCGCTGGGACGTCATATTGGTGTTTTCAAGCTGAAAACGATAATCCGCGTTCAGGTACGAACCGAGGTCCAGCGACACCTGTCCGACATAATCGGAATCCTGATCGTTCAGACCGGACCCTTCGGGGAATGGGTTGTTGTTCTGGTCGAAGCGATGACTTTGCCCGAGGAAAACCTCCCCTTTCCAGCCATTCGCGCCGTGCAGCCCCGTGCGGATACCGTAGGTCGCGCGGCTGCGGTCCTCGATGCGGTCATAACCGGGGAAGCGGTTTGCCTCGAAAAGCTTGAGAGAGTCGAGATAGACGTCCTGAGAATCCTCGTTGGGAATATCGCTGTCGACATTGACGTTCGTGCCGAGGGTGACGGACGCAATCGGCTCGATAACAAGCTGGGCGTTATCAAAATTTTTGACGACAGGGTATGAGGTCTGAAAATTTGTCTGCGCAAAACCGCGCACTTCGGAGGTCGAATTATCCTGTCCCGACCCCGGCAGCGACACATCGCGGTCATTGACGTTGTACGCATCGCCGCGTCCCGTCACATCCCACACGCTGACAAGACCGAGATCGTTTACAAAACGCCGCTGCCAGTTCGCCTGCAGCGTGCCGCGCGCCATGTCCTGATCGTTACCCTGCCGGAAAAGGCTGAGCGCGGAGGCTTCGACATTCCACCGCCCGCCCATCAGGCCGTTCGGATCGCCCACGAAATTCGCCACGACCTCCGGCAGGACCGCGGGTTGTTCCACCTGGCGCGTGCTGATACGCACGTCCTGAAACGCCATCATGCGCGCCACGGCGTAATCACGACCCGAGAATCGTTCGGTGTAGAGTTCGTTTTCCAGCACGTCTTCGTTGCTTAAATCGTACTGGCGCAGATACTGGTCGTCGGACGCCGCCTGAACGCGCACGCCGGATCGCCATTTGTCGTTCATGTCCCATTGCGCCTTGCCGAAGAAATGGCCGCGCACTTCATCATCCTCGGCAACATCGATACCGGCGGAGCGGTCCAACCGGTCGGAATAGGTGACACTGCCCTCGCCCTCCATGTAAGCGCGGTCGAAACGCTGGCGGTATTGTCCGGTCAAAACGGGCGCGACGTCGGTCGCGACAATCGCGCCGATGGTGGCGTCTTTATCCGGGGCGATCGCCCAATAATATTCCTGTCCGTAATTGAAGCCGAGCTGGCTGTCGAAACCCGCGCGCGGCGTAAGGAAGCCGCTTTTTTGCTGAACCGTGCCGTCGGAGTGCGAAAAATACGGCGTATACGCGATCGGCACGCCGCCCAGCTCGAAACGCGCGTTACGATAGCTGATGGTCTGATTTTCTTTATCGTGCGTCACCTCGTCAGCCACAAGCTGCCAATCCGGCGAGGCCGTCGGGTCCGCCTTGCACGGCTCGCATGGCGTATAGGTCGCGTTATGCATGACCGTTTTCGTGCCGGCGATCCGTTCGCCTTCCACCGCCGTAAAACGTGAACCGTCGACAAGAAGCCCGCGCAGCTCCTTCACGAAGCCGTCTTTCATCTTATCGCGCAGTTCGACTTCATCCCCGAAGAACGTGTCGCCGTTCGGCTGGTTCAAAACCACATTGCCCTTGGCGTAAGCCGTATCGGTTTGAAGATTGTAAATGACAGTGTCGGCACGCAGGATCTGGCCGCTTTGAATAAGCTCGACATTCCCGCGCGCGGTGATGATCTGCCCGCTCTCATCGTGTTCGAGTGAATCCGCGGTGAAATCGACGGGCGCGTTTTCGCCTTCATTGGACGGCGGCGGCGCGGAAACATTCTGTGCCTGTGCCGGTTGAACGGCAAGGACAAGAAGGCCCATGCAACAGGCCGCCAGAATGAAAAGATATGCGCGGATAGGACGCCCCCGGACAGCAGAAAAAACATTGAAATTACAGGCCGATCTTTCGGGAAATCAGCCGTTTCGTCAAGCCGTAGGGATAATAAATATGCGCAGATTTTTAACGCAGGAAAGCGGGCACGTCGTCGCCGAATCCGACCACATCCGGGCCATCGTCCTCGTCCTGCGCGGGGCGGCGTGAAGACGCCGCTTTTTCGGGGCGTTTTTGCTCGCTCCGTTCCGGCCTGCGGTCGCCGCGTTCCGGTCGTTCCGAACGTTTTTCAGAGCGCTCAGGACGCTCAGCGCGCGGGCGGCGTTCTTCGCGGTCCGGTTCGCCACCGCCTGCCTCGACCTCGGCGCGGTCGATCGGCTTTTTAATAAGCCTTTCAATAGCGTCGATGTATTTCCTGTCGTCTTCCGTACCCAGCATCCAGGCCCGGCCCTCGCGCCCGGCGCGGCCAGTGCGGCCGATACGGTGGACATAATCATCCGGGTGCATAGGAACATCATAGTTGAATACGTGCGAGACACCCTGAACATCGAGCCCGCGGGCCGCCACGTCGGAGCATACCAGCAAGGTGACCTGCCCATCCTTGAACGCCTGCAGCACTTCGTTGCGCTTGGCCTGAACCATGTCGCCATGCATCGGCCCGGCCTTATAGCCTTTATGCTTGAGCCAGTCGGCCAGCGTGGCGATATCCCGTTTGCGGTTCAGGAAAATGAACGCGTTTTTGACGTCTTCTGTTTTCAGGAGCTTGTCGAGCACATCGCGCTTCTTTTTCGGATGCGTCATGACCAGCATCTGCTTCACGGTCGTCGCGGTGGTAGCGGCGGCGGCGACGGTCACTTCTTTCGGGTTGCTCAGGAAGCGGTCGGCCAGTTTTTTAATTTCCGGCGGCATCGTCGCAGAGAACAGCAGCGTCTGGCGATTGGGCGGCAGAAGCGAAACAATCCGCTCGATGTCGGGAATGAAGCCCATGTCCATCATGCGGTCGGCTTCGTCGATCACGAGAATGCGAATGTCGTTCAGCAGGATGGCCCCGCGCTCGAACAGATCGAGCAGACGGCCCGGCGTGGCGATCAAAACATCAACCCCGCGCTCGAGGAGTTTCATCTGCTCGCCCATCGATTCCCCGCCGACGAGCAACGCCTTCGTCAGCTTGTGATACTTGCCGTATACTTCAAAATTCTCGGCCACCTGCGCCGCCAGCTCGCGCGTCGGCTCAAGCACCAGAGAGCGCGGCATGCGCATGCGGGCGCGCCCGCCGCTCAACGCTTCGATCATCGGGAGCGTAAAGCCCGCCGTCTTCCCCGTGCCGGTTTGCGCCAGACCGACGACATCGCGCGCCATAAGGATGGCCGGTATGGCTTTTTCCTGAATCGGCGTCGGGGTTTCATACCCGCGTTCCGCAATGGCTTTGAGTGTTTCTGGGCTAAGACCGAGGTCGGTAAACTTCATGAGGTAATTTCTTTATTAATGCGTATGCGCATCAGGCGTCATTGGGATCAATCCCTGATGAAACGCGAAATAGATGGCGATGTTGAAAAGGAACAGAAGACTGGCAATGACGAGCACCTTGTGCGCCTTGTATTTGCGCGTCCCGCAAGGTTCATGGACGCAGCCCGTGTCATGGCAATCGACGCGGCGCGCCGCCAGATCGATAGCCCAGCCCAGCGCGATCGTGACGCCGGAGAAAACGATCAGCGGGATTTCCCAGCGATGGATGAAATCATGGAGCGTTTCGAGACCCGCCGGCATCGCGCCGATCAGGCCCACACCCGCCAGAAACGCGGCGATACTGAACAGAGTCGGCAGCACACAGCAAAACAGGTGCGACGTTTCGGTCACAAGTATGGCCCAGAAAACAGATTTCTGCATACGCTCCATGGAATCCCTAGCTTCGTAAAAGACGCTCTATCTAACGGGATTATGGGCAAAAAGCAAGGAAAGACTGGCCTTAGGCAGGAGGCCGCCTAATCGAGGTCGCGCAGCATATCGATACTGAACTTATAAGATGGGACGGCGGGGGTTTTGGCGGCCGCGACGGGCTTATATTCCTCAGGCCCCAGCCCCGACATGGGGTTCGGGCGGCTCTGGACCTCGTTGATGATCATGCAGGCCTTTTTATACTCTTCCGTATTGAGGCCGGAGATCAGTTTCTGAAGCGCTTTATCCTGCTCCATGATGATGTCGTAATGCTTTTTAATCGCTCTCGGGATGGTCAGAAGGACGTCTTCTATGCGCTCCAGATCGTCCTCCGTCGCGCCGTGGGCCTTGAACATCTCGATAATCGCCGACCACATATGATCGTATTTACGGATATCCTCGACGCTGTGGCCGGAGGTGGCCTGAAGCGCGGCGGACATGTTTTCAAGCTCCTGAATGCTTTGGATTGTCGCCGTCTGGGCGTGATGAAGCTTTTTGAACACAACCTGATGGTGCACGACATAGTGTTCCAGCACGAGCTGCATAAGATCATGGGCCGTATCCGGTTCCGGATACCCCGCGTTCATATTGCTCGGCGCCATTGCGCCGGTATTGTCGGGCTGTTTATCGTTCATTATCCCCAGGTCTTTTAGACCACCCTAATTAACGCTATAGGTGTACTGCAGATATGATGCACTACCCTGAATTTTATCCAAGTTATTTCTAATTTTACACACCAATTATTAATATTATCTTTGTTTATGACAGGGGTTTTGCAACGCCTGAAGAGGTGCTAAAAACCCTTATGACCCTAGAAAAACCTGACTTTTTTGTTACCGGAACCGATACCGACGTGGGCAAAACCATGGCGTCCGCCTGGCTTTGCCTCCACGGGGACGGCGCCTATTGGAAACCCGTGCAAAGCGGTATTGAAGGGCAAAGCGACGAGCAGGCCATCCGGGCATTAACCGGATTCGGCGAGGACAGATTTTTTGCCTCCGCCTACACCCTCACCCAGCCGCTCTCCCCGCATGAAGCGGCCCGGCGGGACGGGGTAAAGATTGACATGGACCGATTGGCCAGCCGGCCCGGGACATCGCGCCCCCTTGTTATCGAAGGCGCGGGCGGATTATTCGTTCCATTGAATGAAAAGTTTTTCGTGATCGACCTTATTGCACGGCTGAGCGTGCCGGCCATTCTTGTCTGCCGCAGTGGCCTGGGGACGATCAATCACACGCTTTTGTCGGTCAAGGCGCTGAGAGACAAAAACATCCCGATAGCGGGACTGATCATCAACGGCCCCAAGACGCCCCACAACCGGCAGGCCCTTGAGGAATATGCCGGCGTCCCTATTCTCGCCGAGATCGACCGGCTTCCGGAGCCGGGCAAAGACGCCCTGCTCGCCATCAAACCGGAGTTTGATATTTTTGAAAAAAGGAAAGCCGCATGACGGACTGGACCGCACAGGATTCCCATTACATCTGGCATCCCTTCACCCAGCACCAGACGGAACGCCAGCCCCCCGTCATCGTCCGCGCCAAGGGGGCAAGCCTGTTCGATGCGGACGGGAACGAAATTCTCGATATGATTTCATCGTGGTGGACCTGCATTCACGGACACGCGCACCCTGCTATCAATAAAGCCCTCGCGGCACAGGCGGAGACGATGGAACATGTCATGTTCGCGGGCTTTACGCATCCTGCCGCCGCCGCGCTGGCCGAAAAACTGGCGCAGGCCCTCCCCGGCGATCTTTCCAAGGTTTTCTTTTCCGACAACGGTTCCACGGCGGTCGAAGTCGCGCTGAAGCTCGCCTATCAATACTGGCGCAACAACGGGGACAATAACCGTACCCTGTTCCTCGCCTTCGACGGCGCCTATCATGGCGATACGGTCGGCGCGATGTCGGTGGGCAAAAGCTGCGGTTTTTATTCGGCCTACGAAGACCTGCTGTTCAACGTCGATACGATTCCGTTCGTCGACACGTGGGATGGCGATCTCGACATCGACGCCCGCGAGAAAGAAGCGCTGCTGTCGATTGAAAAAACATTCAAGGACAATCAGGACCGCATTGCCGCATTGATTGTCGAGCCCATCATGCAAGGAGCGATCGGCATTAAACTATGCCGACCTTCTTATATGAAAGCAGTGTCCGATCTTGCGCGCGCCTACGGCATTCTTGTGATTTACGACGAGGTTGCCGTCGGTTTCGGACGCCTCGGCACTCTTTTTGCCTGCGAACAGATCGGGTTCGTGCCCGACCTTCTCTGTTTGTCAAAGGGCCTCACGGCGGGTTACATGCCGATGTCGGTGACTGTCGCGACCGATACGCTGTTCAGTGCGTTCCTGGACAAGGGATTTGGCAAGGCGTTTGCGCACGGCCACTCCTTTACCGCCAACCCGCTGGCCTGCGCGGTTGCGTTAAAATCGCTGGCGCTGTTTACCGAAGAACAAACGCTTCCCCGTATCGCCGCGATCGAAGCGCAGCACCGCGCTTTTGCTCAAACCCTTAAAAACCATCCGCAGGTCGAAAAAATCCGCATCCGCGGGTCGATCCTCGCTTTTACATTGAAAAGCGCGCACGGTTACAAATCATCTGCCGGAGAATTCCTGCGCGATTTTTACCTCGCGCGCGGCCTGAATATCAGACCGATCGGCAGCACCGTTTACCTGATGCCGCCTTATTGCGTGACAAGCGCACAGCTTCAGCGGGCGTATGAAGGCATTATCGAAGGGCTGAACGCTCTCCCGCTTCAGCAGGCGGCATAGAGGCGGCCATACACGATATCCCACGTCACCATGCCCTTGTGCCGCTCGTTATACAGGCGGCACGCCTTGCGCAGCGCCGCCGGATGAAGGGCGGCATATCCTTCGCGCGGCTGGTGCGCGCCTATGTCTTTTAAACTTTTTAGAAAATTTTCAACGCGCCCGTAATCGACTTCCATCGCATCGCGCCAAACGACGCCCGGCCAGTCCGGGTAAGAAAGAAGCCCGTCTTCCAGACCGCTTTCCTGAAGAACGCCTTTCCATGCGCTGAAACTTGCGTCACCCGGCACGCTGAATAAAATCTGCCCGCCAGGATTCAGGATTTCGCGCAAAGACTCCAGCCGTGACAATGGTTCATCAAACCATTGCGCCGCCATTCCGATGACAACAAGATCGAATTTTCTGCCGGCAACAGGCGCTTGCCCGTCCATCACCGCGAACGCCACACCGCGCCGCGCGAACTTCTTTTCAGCCACGGACAGCATGCCCTGCGCTATATCGGTGACAAGAAAATGCCCGTCCGGATAGGCATCAAGAATATGCTCCGTCACAAACCCGGTGCCGCAACCGATCTCAAGAATATCGGGCGCCTCTAGGTCCGGAAGAAATTCGGCAAGCCTCGCCGCGATCTCTTTTTGCAGAACGGCGTGGCGATCATACGTTTCCGCCTTACGGCCGAAAGACGTGGCGATTTGGCGCAGACGATCAGAGAGCATTCACAAACTCCCCGACCTGCGCCGCGCACCATTCCGCCTGGGTGACGGGCAAGATATGCCCGCCTTTATCATGCATGCGGAGATCATATCCGCTCCAGATATCGCGCGTCATTGGTGCCGGCACGATAAGATCGTCCTCACAGCCCAATGCCATGACCGGGCAGCTCAGGTTTTTTAGCACCATGCGCTCGTCCCATTCGCCCAGCCAGCGCAACCCGTCATCGAGTTTCAGCAAATCCATAGACTGGACATTCAAGAACGGCATATAGCCGCATGCCGCATAGAACCCGCGCATCTGTTTTTCAGCGTCCGTGCGCAGGTTGCGCTGCATGGCCCGAATTTCTTTCGCCGGGATATGGGCCGCGAAGCAATCGAACCCCGCGATAGACACAAGCCCCCGCATCGTCGATGGCGCATTTTTCAACGCCCACATGACACCGAGCGAATGCCCGACGACGACGGCATTGGACGGCACCGTAAGCTCGGGCGGTTTACCGGTGAAACCCAGCTCTACCAGATGACAGTGATGACCTTCGAGCATATCGGTCATGCGGTGCCAGATATTGCGATCGAAACCCCAGCCGTGAACGAAAACGAGTTCCATTACGCCGCCTTTGCCGGGTCAAGATTCTCAAGCGCCGCCAATATCGATTCAATATCTTCCTGTGTATGCGCCGCGGAGAAAGCGAAACGTATGCGGGACGTGCCGTTTGGCACTGTCGGCGGGCGAATGGTCGTCGCCCAGAACCCCGCTTTTTTCAAAGACTGGCTAAGCGCCTGACACTCCTCGGCGGCGCCGACGATAATCGGCACGATCTGCGTTGCCGATGCGCCTGTGTCATAGCCCAGTTCTTTGGCCCCTTCCCGGAAGCGCGCCGCCAAGGCGCCAAGATGCGCCCGTTCGTTTGCCATGCCGGGCACGATATCGACCGCCGCATCAATGGCGCCCAGCACGGCGGGCGGCAAGGCCGTGGCGTAGATAAGCCCCGCGCATTTGTTGACGAGATATTCTTTAATCGCCTGAGAACACGCGACGTAAGCGCCGAAACCGCCCATCGCCTTGCTGAACGTGCCGATCACGATATCCGCCCGGTCGGCAAGGCCGCGCCCGCCCTCGCCGAGAACGCCTGTCGCGTGCGCTTCGTCGACGATCAATGTTGCGCCCGCCTGCTCGGCCAGTCCCGCGAGCTGCCCGATCGGCGCAATGTCGCCATCCATGCTGAACACGCTTTCGGTCAGGATGAATTTCGGCCGCGGTGAATCCATGTGGTCTTCAAGCAGCTGGGTCAGATGCGCCATGTCGTTATGCCGGTAACGGATTTGCGTGATGCCGGCGGCGGCACAGCCCAGATGCATGCTGGCATGATTGAGCTTGTCGCTAAAGACAAGCGGTTCTGCACCCAATACCTGACGATCGAACAACGCGGGCAATACGCTCGCGTTCGCCTGAAAGCCCGACACCATAACCAGTGCGGCTTCCTTCCCTTTGAATGCGGCAAGCTTGTTTTCAATCTTGCCGAACAGATCGAGATTGCCCGTCACAAGCCGCGACGCGCCCGCCCCCGCGCCATAACGGTCGGTCCATTCCTTGGCCCGCGCGATCAACCGTGGGTCGAACCGGAGGCCCAGATAATCATTGCTCGAAAAATTAAGATAATCGCGTCCACCGACGCGAACATGCCGGGAATCTCCCGGCGAGAAGTCATAAAAGGACCGCAAAAGCCCGTCTTCCCGGCGCTTTTGAATAAAATCGCGATAGGCCCTTTCCGTCTGTCTCATGATTTTGTAGTACTAGAGGGCTTTTTAGGAAAAGGAAAGACCCGATCATGCACGTCGTCGAGCAGACAAACGATATCCGCAACAACTGGACCGCGCAGGAAGTACAGGAGATTCTTGAATCCCCTCTGCTGGAACTGCTGGATCGCGCCCGCGCATTGCATCGCAAATATCATGATGACAACACCGTTCAGCTCGCCAGCCTGCTGAGCATCAAAACGGGTGCCTGCCCGGAAGACTGCAAATACTGTCCGCAATCGGCACACTATGCGAAGCAGACCGGCATGAAGAAAGAGCCGTTGATGGATGTCGATGATGTCCTTGATAAAGCCCGCGTCGCCAAAGAGGCCGGCGCTTCGCGTTTCTGCATGGGTGCCGCATGGCGTGAAGTCAAAGACGGCCCGCAATTCGACAAGGTCCTCGACATGATCCGCGGCGTGCGCGAGATCGGCATGGAAGCCTGCGTCACATTGGGCATGCTTAATCAGGATCAGGCCAACCGTCTTGCGGAAGCGGGCCTGAACGCCTACAACCACAACCTCGATACGTCGCCGGAATTCTACGAAAAAATCATCACCACCCGCACCTATCAGGACCGGCTCGATACGCTGGACTGCGTGCGCAAATCCGGTGTGACGATTTGCTCCGGCGGCATTATCGGCATGGGCGAAACCAATTTCGACCGCGCGCGCATGCTGCAGGTTCTCGCCTCGCTCGATCCGCACCCGGAAAGCGTGCCGATCAATGCGCTTGTCCCTGTCGGCGGCACGCCGATGGGCAACCTGCCAAAGCTTGATCCGGTGGATATGATCCGCATGGTGGCCACGGCCCGCATCGTCATGCCAAAATGCCGCGTGCGTCTGTCCGCAGGGCGTCAGAGCTTTTCCAAAGAGACGCAAATTCTGTGTCTCATGGCGGGCGCGAATTCAATTTTCTACGGTGAAAAGCTTTTAACCACGGCGAATAACGATGTGGAAGAAGACCTGGACCTTATCCGCCAAGCCGGGTTGAAAACGGCTTAGGCTTAAATCAGATCAGGTGTTTGAGCGTCAGCTCTTCCTTCAAATAAGCATAGAAAATCGGCGCGGCGACAAGGCCGGGTATGCCGAAGGCTGCTTCCATAAACAACATGGCGACAAGGATTTCCCACGCATGGGCGCGGATTTGCGTTCCCACGATACGCGCATTCACGAAATATTCGAGCTTATGAATGACGACCAGGAACGTAAGCGCGCCTACGGCGGCCATCGGCGAAACGCTGAGCGCGATCAGGAAAATCACGGTGTTCGAAATCAGGTTCCCGACAATCGGCAACAGCCCGGCGACGAACGTGATGACGATCATCGTCTTGGTCAACGGCAATGCGTGGCCGAGGATCATCGGCATGATAAAGGCAAGGAATATCCCCGTCAGGAAGGTATTCAGCGCCGAAATGCGGATCTGGGAAAATACGATGCGGGTGAACGCGTTGCTCAGCACGCTGATGCGATCGGCCAGCGCGTGGGCGAGCGGCCCCGCCGCAGGTGATGTGCCATTGCCCATGGCGACCATGCCGCCGATAACCATGCCGATAATCAGGTGAATGATGAACTTGCCGATATCCTGCCCGATAATGCCCAGATCGCGCGCATTGCCGCGCAGCCATTCCGAAACCGTATCCTGCCATTCCGTGATGTTGGCCGGCAGGTAATCGATGATCCATGCCGGAAGGTAATCGCGCCCCGTCTCCACCACATCGGCCATGCGCTGCATGACGATGACGAAGCTTTCCGGGCCTTCCGTGATCCATGACGAGAACATGACGATGCTCACGGCCAGAACCGTAATCGTCGCCAGCGCGACGAAAATAAGAAGGACGACCTTCGCCGTATACGGGATAACGCCCACACGCCCCAGATGGCGCGACCCGAATTCAACAAGCTGGTAAATCAAAAGCCCGCCCAGAAGCGCGGCCAGAAGCCCGAGATCCAGCGTCATGAACAGGCCGAACAGCACGAGGACGAAACTGAATATATAAACGCGGTTTTCGGCGGTAATCGGGGGCGTAAAAAGGGTCATGGCGCTGTAATCTCCCTGAAAGGCAGCTCTATAAGCATATACCCGTCCATGGCCGGATGACTATGCCGATGTAGCTGAGATAAGGGAGAAATTGGCGTCCCGTACGGGAGTCGAACCCGTGTCGCCTCCGTGAAAGGGAGGTGTCCTAGGCCACTAGACGAACGGGACAGCTCGTAAGGCAAGGTGGCCCCGTTTCTACTGACTTGTCCGGCAAATTGCAAGGGGTAAATCGCAAAAAATCAGGCGGCGCTGACGGCCTCCAGGCCGCCGATTTCCGCCACTTCCATGGCAAAAGCGCCATCAGAGACCAAAAATTCCACGCTTTCGCGCCCCTGCCAGCTGTTGATCTGGAATTGTCCGGCAAGATGGAAGATGCGCCCGTGATTCTGCATCAGCGCATCGCCGAGCGCCGTGCCCACGCCATTAAACAACATGGCCTTCATGCGCGCGCCCCCTTCCCAGTCGGAAACCAGCAGCCTTATGTGTTTTTCCTTGAGCACATCCACCCCATGCAGGCGGACATTGGCGAGCGCGAACACCGGCTCCGCATTGCCGACGCCGAAGGGGCCGACATTGTCCTGCAGCAGACGCACGAACGACACGTGCGCTCCGCGTACTGTAGCAATAGAATCTACTGTTTTTTCTTTTTTGTATTCAATGTTTTCTGATTGTTTTTTAATGTTTTGCTTTAAGAAATTTTGGAATGCGTCCAGCTGTTCCGGCATGATGGTGAAACCGCCCGCCATGGCGTGACCGCCCCCTTTGACAAGCAGCCCTTCATTCCGCGCTTCGATAAAAGCCTCCGCCATGCTTACGCCCGGAATGGAGCGGCCGGACCCGCGGCCTTCCAGAACGCCGTTTTCGGTCAGCGCATAGGTAACGACGATCGCGGGCTTGCCGAAACGATCCTTCAGACGCCCCGCCACCAGACCGGACAAGCCCGGATGCCAGTTTCGGTCATCGACGATAATGACAGGTTCCCGGTCCAGCCCCTGCTCCTCAACGCGGGCGATCGCTTCGCGTGTCATGTCGCTCTGGATCGCTTTTCGCTCGTCATTGCATTTTTCCAGCGTCCACGCGATCGACCGCGCTTCTTCAAGGTCGTCGGTGGACAGCAGCGCGGCGCCAAGATCAGAACGATGCACGCGCGATCCCGCATTTATGCGCGGACCGATGACAAAACCGGCATGGGACACTTCCGGCGCGCCTTCGATCCCGCCGACTTCGCACAGCGCCTGAATACCCGGGTTGGCAAAACGCCCCATCTGCGCAAAACCCGCGCGCACAAAGAGACGGTTCACGCCGGTGAGCGGCACCATGTCGCAAACCGTGCCGAGCGCGACAAGATCGATCCATGATTTCAGCGCGGGCTCCATGCGCCCCGTGCGCTCGTAATAACCGCTGGCGCGCAGCGCCCCGTTCATCGCCACGCACGCCATAAAGCAAACGCCGCAGGCGGCGAGCATTCCAAGGCCCGATGTATCATCCTTGCGCTTGGGATTGATCACATGGTTCGCGGCGGGCAAACGGTCTTCGGGTTCATGATGGTCGAAGATAACGATATCAAGACCAAGTTCACGCCCCTGCGCGACCGCTTCGAACGCCGTAATGCCGCAATCGGCCATCAGGACGATATCGACGCCCTTTGCTTTCAGATTCTCAAGCGCTTCACGGCTCGGCCCGTATCCTTCCGTCAAACGGTCGGGTATATAGACCGGAACGTCGTGTCCGAGCGCACGGAAAAAACGCGTCAAAATCGCCGCGGATGTCGCGCCGTCGACGTCAAAATCGGCGAATATGCCGATTTTTTTATTGGCTTCAATCGCCTGCGCCATATCGGCGGCGAAGTCCTTCATGCCCGCCATCGTGAGCGGATCGGGAAAATGATCGCGCAGCGTCGGAAAAAGAAACTCGCGGATTTTATCTGCCTCCACGCCGCGAAGACACAGCAGACGCGCGACGAATTCCGGCAGGTCACCTGTCTGCGCAATGCGCGCCACGCGGTCCATTTCGACCGGCGGGAAAACCCAGCGCGCCCCGCCGAACGATGAATCGACGTTCAGCGCGGCGCGTATCATGTCCTCAGGCTTTGTCATCATACTCCGCCTTGCGCGTGAAATCATGCGTGGCCTCGATACGCCGCACGGTGCCGGATTTGGAACGCATGACGATCGAATGCGTAATCGCGCCGCCGGTATAACGGCGCACACCCGGCAGCATCGCCCCCGTGGTCACGCCCGTGGCCGCGAACATAACGTTGCCCGGCGCGGCGAGATCGTCCGTGCCATAGATTTTGTTGAAATCCTTGATGCCCCATTTTTCGGCGCGCGCCTTTTCGCCGTCATTGCGGAAGACAAGACGGCCCAGCATGTGCCCGCCCACGCATTGCAGCGCCGCCGCGGCCAGAACGCCTTCGGGCGCGCCGCCGGTACCCATGTAGACATCGATGCCGCTTTCCGGCTCGGACGCGGCGATTACGGCGCTCACGTCGCCATCCTGGATAAGAGAGATACGCGCGCCGGACGCCCGCACGCCCGCGATCATTTTTTCATGACGCGGGCGGTCGAGAATGCAAACCAGGAGATCTTCGACGCGGGAACCTTTTGCCTGCGCGATTTTCGCCAGCATCAATTCAGGCGGCGCGTCGAGATCGAGAATATTCGCCGGAATGCCCGGTCCAACCGCCAGCTTTTGCATGTATACATCCGGTGCATGCAGGAAACCGTCCTTATCCGCCATCGCCATCACGGCAATCGCGTTCTGCCCGCCTTTCGCGGTGATCGTCGTCCCTTCGAGCGGGTCGAGCGCGATATCGACATCGGGCCCCTGCCCGTTGCCCACCTCTTCGCCGATATACAGCATCGGGGCTTCGTCACGTTCGCCTTCACCGATAACGACGCGGCCCTTGATCGACAGGGTCGAAAGCGCATCGCGCATCGCGTTCACCGCGGCGGCATCGGCGGCTTTTTCATCGCCGCGGCCTACGAGGCGCGAGGCGGCAAGCGCGGCAGCCTCGGTGACCCGCACCGCTTCAAGCGCAAGGTTACGATCCATCGCGAAATCTTCGCCGAACGATTTGATGATCGGAAATGTGTTATCGGCGCCCATGCTATGGCCGTCCCTTTCCCGTGAGTGATTCTGTGAAGTACAGCCTATAGAATGGCTTAGATATGTTCAATGCGCAGGCAGGTCGGCGGCTGGGTCACTGTGGACAAATGGCCGATTTCCGCCACGGCGCGGCGCATGGCAGCCTGGTTAATTTCGTGCGTCACAATGACGATGGAGACAGGCTGGCCGGGATCGCGCCCGCGCTGGAGCAGCGCCTCGATCGAGATTTTATGATCGCGCAACACCGCCGACAGGTCGGCGATAACGCCCGGCTGGTCGAGGACGACAAGATGAAGGTAATAACCGCCGGTGATTTCCTCGGGCGCCGCCGGGGAAACTTTTTTAAGGTGGCCGGCGGAAACGCCGAACACAGGTAGCGTCACGCCGCGCGCCAGATCCATGATATCGGCCATCACGGCGGAAGCCGTCGGCCCCGCGCCCGCGCCACGCCCTTCGGACATGGACCGGCCGACGAAATCCCCTTCGGCCATCACGGCATTGAACACACCTTCGACGGTGCCGATGGGGCTGTCCTGCGGCACAAGGCAAGGCTCCACGCTTTGGGATATTTTGTCCCCGTTACGGCGCGCAATCCCCAAAAGCTTGATGCGATAGCCAAGTTCGTCGGCAAACGCGATATCGCTCGCGGTAATCGTGCGAATGCCCTGAACATCGAGCGCGGTGAAATCCGGCTGAAGCCCGAACGCAAGCGCTGAAAGAATGCAAAGCTTATGCGCGGCGTCAACGCCGTCGATATCGAACGACGGATCGGCTTCGGCGTACCCTTTGGCCTGCGCCTCGCCCAGGACATCTTCG
>CAYPCP010000022.1:0-2577 GCA_964409255.1 uncultured Pseudobdellovibrionaceae bacterium | reverse complement strand
GTCAGGATATAATTGCATGTCCCGTTCAGGATGCCGTGCAATTGATGGATATTGTTTCCGGCAAAACCTTCGCGCATCGATTTGATGATGGGAATGCCACCCGCGACAGCCGCTTCATATTGAAGGCCAACGCCTTTTTCTTCGGCGATACGGGCAAGCTCCATGCCCTTGTGGGCGAGCAGCGCCTTATTCGCCGTCACGACATGCTTGCCGTTCCCAAGCGCGGTTTTAACAAGCGTGTAAGCAACGCCTTCGGAGCCGCCAATCAGCTCGACCACAGCGTCGATCCGTTCGTCAGACGCCATGGCAACCGGATCGTCAAACCATTGATAGCGGGAAAGATCGACGCCGCGATCCTTGCCCCTGCTGCGCGCATTGATGCCGACGATCTCAATCGCGCGGCCCGTACGCGCCGCGATAAGCTCGGCGTTGTCGGTCAGGAGCTTAACAAGCCCGGCACCCACGGTGCCAAGGCCAGCAATCCCTATGCGAAAAGCGTTCGGCATGAATGTCCTGTAGAGAGATTACGGCGTGCCGCCGGAATAAATATCGACGCGGCGCGCCTGATCCTCCGGCATGCCCGGCGGATTGCGCGTGTCGCCCCAGCTGGTGGCGCGGATTTTGTCCGCAGGCACACCCTTGCTCATCAGGCTGCGCGAGACCGCGTAGGTGCGGTTCATCGATTCTTTGAGGTTCACGGCGGCGTCGGTTACCGGGTCGCCCGTATTGGCGCGCGAACTGGCATGGCCTTCGACGCTGATGCGGTCGACCGGCGAGAAGCGAGCCTGCTCGGCCACCTGCTCGAGGGTCTGCTCGTCACGGTGGCTCAGCCGCGCGGAACCGTGCGCGAAATAAATCTGTGTCGTGCCGGGCAAATAGGCCGACGCCGGGGATGAGAAACCGCCACCGCCATAAGAGCCGCCCACTGCGCCGCTGCCGACAAGCGTGTCCTGACCGTAATAATCACCTTCGATGGGGAATACCGTCACGCGCGAATCCTGCGGCGCGGGAATACCGCCCGTGTTGCCCAAAGACGCATAGGCGGCCGGATTGTTCGGATCGTACATCTGCACGCCGCCGCGCGAAATCTGGTTGTATACGCTCATCAGATTATTGGGATCGAAGTTCCCGGCATAAGGCTGGCCCGGCGCCGGCGCGGCGGATGGCGGTGCCACGGAAGGCAGCGGGGAAACGGTCTGCGTGTCCGCGGCATTGATAACGACAACGTCGTCTTCGCCGGACTTGAACATATCGTCGATCGTGCCGCAGCCGCCAAGCAGCGCGACAGCCGCAACCGTACCAATCAAATGAAAAAAACGGGTTTTCACGCCCTTCACTCCTTTACCGTATCACTGGCGGCCATGGTGGCCCAAATGTCATAAGGATGCAAGACGCCCAAGCCATTTTCATGTGCGTTTTAAGTGATTTATTGCTTTTTGCAGGGGCATGGGGCACAGTTTGCGGGCATTAAAACCATCCTTTTTCTATCGGTAAAGGCGTTTTCATGGCTGCCCCCGGCCCTCGGCGTAAGAGCGATTTTATGAACAATAGCACGGATAACGATACCGACGATTACGGCCCCGGATTCGACCCTTTCGCGCTGGGCGCGATCATGACCTCCGTGATGGAACGCGCGCAGCCGATGCTGCAGGAATATCTGGAAAAACAGAAAAATGATTTCGATCCGCGCGACGCCGACCCGCTGAACATCCAGAAAGCCTATGGGGAGTTTATCAGCGCCCTGATGAGCGACCCGGAACGCCTGATGAAGCTCCAGATGGATTACTGGACGCAATGCATGGCGCTTTGGACCAATACGCTGCGCCGCTACCGCGGCGAAGAGGTGCAGGATATATACACCCCGGAATCCGGCGACCGCCGCTTTAAATCCGAAGAGTGGCAGGAAAACCTGCTTTTCGATTACATCAAGCAATCCTACCTGATGACCAGCCGCTGGATGCAGAAGGCCGTGCGCGAGATGCCCGGCATGGATAAATCCGAACAGGACAAGCTGGATTTTTACGCGCGCCAGTTCGCCGACGCGATGGCGCCGACCAATTTCGTGATGACCAATCCCGACGTCTTGCGCGAAACGGTCCAGACCAACGGCGAAAACCTGATCCGCGGGCTTGAAAACCTGCTGGAGGATATGGAGCGCGGCAACGGCAAGCTGAAAATCAGCACGACCGATTACGGCGCCTTTGAACTTGGAAAAAATATCGCCATCACGCCCGGCAGCGTCGTGTTCCAGAACCGCGTGATGCAGCTGATCCAATACGCGCCGCAAACGGAAAGCGTTTACAAGCGCCCTCTTCTCATCGTGCCGCCGTGGATCAACAAATATTACATCCTCGACATGCGGCCTGATAATTCCTTCATCCGCTGGGTCGTGGAGCAGGGCTTTACGGTCTTCACCATTTCATGGGTCAACCCGGACGCCCGCCTCGCGCAGAAACGGTTCGAGGATTACATGGACGAAGGGGTCCTCGCCGCCCTCGCCGTCCTTGCAAAAATCACGGGCGAGCCGGACTGCAACACGCTGGGCTATTGCCTTGGCGGCACGCTGCTCTCAGTCAC
>CAYPCP010000021.1:0-20325 GCA_964409255.1 uncultured Pseudobdellovibrionaceae bacterium | reverse complement strand
CTAAAAAGCGCCATAGCGCAACGAACCGCTGTGGTCCCTGTAGTCGAAGGAACCCGGCGGGCGATAGCACACAACGCTTCCCCCTCCATAACAAAAACAATACTTCGCTTTTGCGAAGAGAGGGCTGCAATGTCGAATCTGTCTCTTATCCAAGAAAACACGCGGGATATCGTTCTTCCGCATCCGATCGAAATTTTCGGCGTCCGTCACGGCCAGTCGCTGGGACAGGTGGACCCGTCGGCCTATCCGCGCCTGGGCGATCCGAACCTGCCGCTCACCGAGCTGGGGCTGGCGCAGGGCCATAACGCGGGCACACTTCTCGCCGCCTATGCGTTCGCCTCGAAAGAACAACCGCTGACGATTTACACCAGCACCTGCCTGCGCGCCCGCCAGACGGCAGAGCAGATTTTTGCCGTGTCGCCGGACGACGCCTTTAACGAGATCGTGCCGGATGCGCGCATCGATAAGCAGAAATTCGGTCTGTTCAACGGCCTGTTCAGCAGCCGCGAGCGTGCGGAGAAATACCCCGCCGAATTCGCGGACTACAAGGAACAGGTTCTGAACCGCGGCGAATTCCACGCCCGCCCCCCGCAAGGCGAAAGCATCGCCGATCTCGTGGACAAGGCCGGCGCGTTCCTGCGCGATATCTCGGCCGCCGGCAAGCCGGCGATCGTCGTCACGCACGGCCTGCCGCTGCTCTGCCTTGAAATGGCGGCGCTGGATCGTGACGAGCAATGGGTTCTCGACCGTCAGGACAGCCTTAAAAACTGCCACATTCAACATATCTACAATGACGGTCGCGGCGGCGCCTTTAGCACAGCCCTTAAAGAAGGCGAAAAAGATCGCCCGGCACCGGCGCGCGTGGCGAATACCGGCGCACAGTTCCACATTTAACCGTAAATCCCTGTTTTAAAAACGGGCGCTTTTCTTTACGCTGAGCCTATGAAACTCGGCTGGAAAGATATCGAACCGTTCGTGAAAAAGCCCGACGCGAAAGCGCGGGCCATTCTCGTTTACGGTCCCGACAACGGGCTGATGAAAGAACGCGCGCGCACGATGGGAAAAACCGTCGTCGCCGATTTGAACGATCCGTTCAACGTCGTTGTGCTTGATGCCGACACGCTGGTCGAAGATCCGGCGCGTTTGTCCGACGAAGCGCGCGCGATGTCGATGATGGGCGGCGCGCGCCTGATCCGGATCGAAAACGGCGCCGATAAAATCGCGCCCGCGCTGCGCGAATATCTCGAAGACCCCAGCCGTGAAAACCTTGTCATTATCGAAGCCGGCGAGCTTGGACCGAAATCCCCCTTGCGCGCCCTGTTTGAAAAATCGCAAAACGCCGCGGCCGTTCCCTGCTACGTCGAAGACGAACGGGGTATTGCGACACTCGTCCGCCAGATGCTGTCGGAAGCGGGATATAGCGCGCAGGCCGACGCCGTGACATGGCTTGCGGCAAACATCGCGGGCGATCGCGGCCGCGCACGCAGCGAGATTGAAAAGCTTATACTGTATATGGGCGGCAACGGCGGCACGGTGATGATCGCCGATGCGCAGGCGGCCTGCGGCGAAGCCGGCACCGCCGACCTCGATGAACTTGTCTACGCCGTCGCGGGCGCGAAACGCGAAATCGCGCTTAAAACATTTTTAAAGCTCGTCGAGGAAGGCGTGGCCGTCGTCACCATCCTGCGCACGCTGCAAAATCATTTCCGCAAGCTGCACTACACGCAATCCGCGATCGCGCAGGGCGCGAGCGTCGACGAAGCCATGAAAACACTTCAGCCGCCGATTTTTTTCAAACTCGAACAACCTTTCAAGGCCCAGCTGCAACGCTGGCCGATGGCACGGCTGCAAGGGGTTCTGGCGCGCCTGTCGGATCTTGAGGCGCAGACCAAGCGCACCGGCACGCCGGTCGAAACACTCTGCGCCCAGGCCGTGCTGTCGATCAGCGCCGCCTGAAACGCCCGCCCGCCGCCATCTTCAGGGCCCGTTAATTTATTTTTGCGACACTTATGGTTGTCAAACGGGGATGGGGGTCTCTCACTATGAACGTACTGATCGTCGACGATGACCAGCTGTGTCATGAAATCGTGCGCGCGATGCTGAAGGAAAAAGGCATCACCGCGCAAAGCGTTTACAATGTCGATTCCGCGCTGGATGTTTTATCCGCGCATCAATTCGACCTGATCGTAACTGATGTGATCATGCCGGGCCGTCACGGCACGGATTTAATCCAGACATTGCGCGGCGATGGCAACACGACGCCGATTATCGCGATGACCGCGGGCCATGAAAACGCGCTCGAGGACTATGTGAACCATGCGGGCATGTTCGCGGACATGGCATTGCCCAAGCCGGTAAACCGTCAGCAGTTCCTCGATCTCGTCGAAAAACTGGCGCCCGTCGCGTAAAGACTAATTTCCGAGAAGACGCTTGATCACATGGTCAAGCTGGTCGAGATTGCGGTACGCGATATGCAGCGTGCCGTTCTGCGCGTCTTTCATATCCAGCGTGACGTTGAGGCCGAGCGCGTTCGAAAGCTGTTTTTCCAGCGCGAGCGTATCGGCGTCTTTCGCATGAATCGTATCGGCGGAACGAACGCCCGGCGCGCGCGTTTTGACTTCGCGGCCCGCATCGGCGGCGGCCAGTTTTTCGGTTTGACGCACCGACAAACCCTTGGCAATCACTTCCTGCGCCAGCAGCGCGGGGTTGGTCGCATTGATCAATGCGCGCGCATGGCCGGCGGACAATTCATTCTTTGCCACCATCGTCTGGACGCTGGCCGGCAATTGCAAAAGACGCACGAGGTTCGCGACATAGCTGCGCGATTTCCCGACGACTTCGGCGACGTCTTCCTGCGAATAGGTGAACTCTTCCATCAAGCGGACATAGCCTTTGGCTTCTTCCACCGCGTTCAGGTCCTGACGCTGCAGGTTTTCGATGAGCGCGATCTGAAGCGCGACCGCATCGTCAAGCTCGCGGATAACCACCGGCACTTCATGCAATTGCGCTTTTTGCGCGGCGCGCCAGCGGCGCTCCCCGGCGACGATTTCAAAATGATCGGGAATCGTTTTATGCGGGCGGACAAGGATCGGCTGGATAATGCCGTGCACCTTGATCGAATCGGCAAGTTCGGCCAGCGCCCGGTCGTCAAAAAATTGACGCGGCTGCTGCGGGTCGGGCGATAGTTGGCCAACGCCAAGCGTCTTGCGCGCGGTGCCGGGCACATGCGCTTCCGGTGTCGTTGCGACGGCGGCGACGGTAACGGCGGCTTCGTCATCGCCAAACAGCGCATCAAGCCCGCGGCCCAGACCTCTTTGCTTCGGTGACATTTTCATTCTTCCTTATTATGCGGCTTCAAAATTTGCGGGCGTGGAATTGCCGCTGATGATTTTCTTTTCGCGTTTGAGAACTTCGGCGGCCAGCGCGATATACGCGCGCGCGCCGGGGCAGCGCATGTCGTACACGATGGCGGGCAATCCGAATGACGGCGCTTCGGACAGACGCACGTTGCGCGGGATCACGGTCTTGTAAACTTTCTCGCCGAAATATTTACGCACGTCGTCGGCAACCATGTTCGAAAGATTGTTACGCGGATCGAACATCGTCAGCACGACGCCATGAATGTCGAGGCGCGGGTTGAACGCCTTTTTCACGCGCTCGATCGTTTTCGACAGGTGCGAGAGGCCTTCCAGCGCATAGAATTCACATTGCAGCGGCACGACGACCGAGTCCGCGGCGACCAGCGCGTTGAGCGTCAGCAGCGACAGCGACGGCGGGCAGTCGATAATCACGTAATCATAGGGCAGCGCCACGCGCAGCTTTTCTTCGAGGCGGTATTCGCGGCGGGTGGAATTCACCAGCTCGATTTCCGCGCCCGACAGGTGGATGGAGGACGGCAATACATAAAGCCCGGGGACCTTCGTCGGGTGGGCCGTGCCGGTCACCGTCGCATCGTCGAAAATCACATCATAGGTGCTGGTCCGCAGGCCGGCGCGCTTCACGCCCAGACCCGTCGACGCGTTACCCTGCGGGTCGAGATCGACGAGCAGCACCTGTTTACCGATAGCCGCCAGCGCCGTGGCGAGGTTGACCGAGGTCGTCGTTTTGCCGACGCCGCCCTTCTGGTTCGCGACCGCGAGGATGCGCGGTATACGCGAGCCCTGCATACGGGGGGCTGTCGTCAAAGACTGGTTTTCGGACGGGGTGGTCATGTCGGGAACCTCGCATCAATTCAGGAACTTGGAATGCCGCGATCATGCAAAATTTAAAGCCCGCGCGTCAAGCAAATTACGCCATTTTGTGCGTTATCGCGCGCGCCGTACGTTCGTCAGAATGAGGATTTTTGCGTTTTCCTCGGTGCGGCTTGCGACCTCTTTCAGGTCAAAAGCCCAGCGTTTCCGCGCCTCTTCGACCTCTGCATCGGCCTGTGCGCCTTTCATAAATATGAGGGACACAGCAGGATTCGCCTTTACCCACGGCGCGGCATAATCAAGCAATAAAGACAGGTTGGCGAGGGCCCGGGCGGTCACGATATCGACTCTAAACGTTCCGCCGACCGATTCGATTCGAACATTGTGGATAGATGTGGGGGTATCTGTTTCACGTGAAACAGTCTCAAGGAAACGGCATTTCTTCCCGATCGACTCGACCAGATGGACTTTGATATCCGGGCGGGCGATTGCAATGACCATTCCCGGGAATCCTGCCCCCGTCCCAATATCGGCCAAAACCGCTGGCCCTGAGGGCAAAAGGGGCAGAAGCTGGAGCGAATCTTCGAAATGGCGCTCCCATGCATGGGGCAGGGAATTCTTGCTGACAAGGTTCATCATACCCTGCCATTCAATCAACAGATCATGATAACGGCGGAGCTTCGATTCCGTTTCACGTGAAACATTCACAGGATTGTCCACCGGGTTTCCCACTTATTCGCCCACCGCTTGGGATATATCCCCATCGTCCACAGGACGGCGTTTGACATGGCGGAGCAGGGCGATAATCGCCGCCGGCGTGACACCCGGCAGGCGGGCGGCCGCCCCCAGCGTGGCCGGGCGGGCAGCGGTCAACTTTGTACGGATTTCGGTCGAAAGACTGCCGATATCGGCATAATTCAGGTCCGCCGGCAGCTCCAGCGCCTCATCCTTGCGGAAAGCGCGGATATCAGCCTCCTGCCGGTCCATATATCCGGCGTAACCGGCGTCGATTTCCACCTGCTCCCGGACATTGGCCGGAATTTCGTTCATCTCCGGCCAGATACGGGCCAGCGTGGCCCAATCCGTCCCCGGATGGGGCAAAAGATCGAAAGCGGAGCGGCGGCGGCCATCCTTATTCACAGACACACCGTGTTTTTCCAGCTCGTTGGGGGTCGCCTGAAGCCGGTCTTTCATAAGGGTTCTGGCGGATTCCAGCGCTTCGCTCTTTTTTATCCACAGTGTTTCACGTGAAACATCCACACAGCCCAGTGCGATTCCGCGGGGGGTCAAACGCTGGTCGGCATTGTCCGCGCGCAGGGTCAGGCGGTATTCCGCCCGGCTGGTGAACATGCGGTACGGCTCCGGGGCGCCCCGGCTGATCAGATCGTCGATCAGAACCCCGATATAGGCCTCGGCCCGGTCGAGGATGAAGGTTTTCTTTTCCCCGACGGACCCGGCGAGGAGGGCGGCGTTCAGCCCGGCCATCAGGCCCTGCGCGGCGGCTTCCTCATACCCCGTGGTCCCGTTGATCTGCCCGGCAAGGAAAAGGCCCGGCAAACGGCGGGATTCCAGGGTCGGGCCGAGATCGCGGGGGTCGCAATAATCATACTCGATCGCGTAGGCCCATTCCTTGACCTCGGCACGTTCCAGCCCCGGGATGGTCTTCAGAAGCTCGGCCTGAACCTCGATGGGGAGGGCGTTGGATATCCCGTTCGGATAGACCGTGGGATCGTCGAGGCCTTCCGGCTCGAGGAAAATCTGGTGGCGGGACTTGTCCGCGAAGCGCACGACCTTGTCCTCGATGGACGGGCAATAGCGCGGGCCGGTTCCGGCGATCTGGCCGGAATACATCGGGGCGCGGTGCAGGTTGGCGCGGATGATTTCATGGGTCTTTTCCGTCGTATAGGTAATGCCGCAATCGATCTGCGGGACCGTGATCTTGTCCGTCATATAGGAGAACGGGACCGGCGGATCGTCGGCCCTCTGCGTCTCCAGATTGCTCCAATCGATGGTCCGGCCATCGATGCGGGCCGGGGTGCCGGTTTTCAGGCGGCCGAGCGGAAATTCAAGTTTTTCAAGGGTTTGCGCAAGACCCACCGCCGGGGCTTCGCCCACGCGGCCCGCCGGAATTTTCTCCTCGCCCCGGTGGATCAGGCCGCGCAGGAACGTCCCCGTGGTAATCACGGCAGCCCCGCAGCGATACTCTTTCCCATTGGTGTCGCGGACCCCGGCTACCCGGCCACCCTCTATAACAAGGTCGTCGGCCCCGCCTTCGAGGATGGTCAGATTGGGATAGTCCGCGAGCAGCGCCTGCATGCCCAGACGGTAGAGCTTGCGGTCGGCCTGAGAGCGCGGACCGCGCACCGCCGGACCCTTGGACGCGTTGAGCATCCGGAACTGAATCCCCGCCTGGTCGATCACGCGGCCCATGATGCCGTCGAGGGCGTCGATCTCCCGCACCAGATGGCCTTTGCCCAGACCGCCGATGGCGGGGTTGCAGGACATGACGCCGATCGTATCGCGTTTATGGGTGAGAAGCGCGGTTTTGGCGCCCATGCGCGCGGACGCCGCAGCCGCTTCGCAGCCCGCATGCCCCCCGCCGATCACAATGACGTCAAAACGATCCATAACGGCGTTTTATATAATATTTTTCATTGAAAATATCCACAGGGTTTTATATTAGTTTTCCCTGAGTTTACCGACAGGGGGAAATAATGCGCGCCCGCGATGTCCTGAATGATTTCCGTGATTCATCCGGCCTTGTTTCCGATGATGAAGCCATGCGCCCCGGCATCGTATCCGATGTGTTCGGCACTTTGATCAAGCATGGCGAACTGAATGTCCGGTATTACAAATTCCTTCTCTGGGCGCAGGAACAGAATATCCCCGTCACCATTGCCTCGTCCGAGCCGCACCGCGCGATCCGCGAGCTGGGCAATCAGGGCTGCGCCGACAGTCTCGTCGATACGGTGCGCGACAAGTTTCATCTTTATAGCGGAATGGAAACGCTGGAAGCCGTGATCGACGACGATACCGTGCTAACCCCGGCGCTGATCGTGATCAATCCGAATGATGAAAAATTCCGCCGTTTCCTTGCGACCGCGCAATACCGGCGCGCGGGCACCGCGGAGCCAGCCCCCGGTCCGGCACCGTAATTTACGCTATTTCCCGATACAGAAGTCGCGGAAGATCACATCGAGAAGATCCTCGACATCGACCCGTCCCGTAATGCGCCCCAGCGCGCGCACCGCCATGCGCAGATCTTCGGCGACCAATTCCGGCAGACCTTTTGCCGCGATCCGCGTCAGCGCGTCGTTCAGGCAATCGCGGCATTCCTCGAGCGCGAAGCGGTGACGCGCCCGGGTGAGGGACGGCGCATCGCGCGATGATTTCATCAGCGCCGAAATTTTGTTTTCCAAAGAAGCTAACAGCTTATCCACACCCTCTCCATTTTTCACGGACAAGGGAATCGCATTGATTGATGCGGCGTTCGCGTGTTTCACGTGAAACAGATCACACTTGTTTATAACTGCGATGCTGTTGCTGTTGATAAGCGCGGCGGTATGGGAATCCAATTCACTGTCTGTCCCGTCAAATACCAATAGGCGCACATCGGCATTTTGCGCACGGTCCAATGCGCGGCGGATGCCTTCGGATTCTATTTTTCCATGTGCGCCGTCTTCGACCTGATCGGGGCGAAGTCCGGCCGTGTCGGCAAGAATGACGGGATAACCGCCAAGATCGAGATGCACCTCGATCACGTCGCGCGTCGTGCCCGCGAGATCGGAAACGATGGCGACATCGCGCCGCGCAATCGCATTGACCAGCGACGATTTGCCAGCATTCGGCGGACCGATCACGGCGACATGAATCCCGCCGCGCAATCTTTCGCCGCGATGATTGTCGTTGAGATGCTCGTCGATCGCGTGAAGAATTTTTTCAACCTGCGGAATGATGGCCGCGATCTGGTCGTCGGGGACGTCTTCATCCGGGAAATCGATGACCGCTTCGGTATAGGCCAGCGATTTTTTCAAAACATCCGCCCACCCGTTATAAAGCGACGACAGCGCGCCGCCCATCTGCGCCAGCGCCTGCTGCCTTTGCGCCTGCGTTTCGGCATCGATCAGGTCGGCCACCGCCTCGGCCTCGGTCAGGTCCATCTTGCCGTTTTCGAACGCGCGGCGGGTGAATTCGCCGGGCAGGGCGGGACGGCATCCTTTTATATGCGAAAGAGCGGAGAGCATCGCATCGACCACCGCCGGCGATCCATGGCAATGAAGCTCGGCGACATCCTCGCCTGTAAAACTTCCAGGCGATTTAAAATAAACCACCATGGCGGAGTCGAGCGTTTCGCCATCCTGAGGATTCGATAAAAGACGTACGGCTGTCTGCCGCGGCGGCGGCGGGGATTTTCCGGAAAGAATTTCGAGCGCACGACCCGCCGATGACCCGGAGATGCGGATCACCGCAACCCCCGCCCGGCCCGGGGCGGACGAAAGCGCGTAAATCGTTTCCGCGGTCATGCTTTCTTTTTGCTGGCGGCGGCAGACTCGGCAGCCGATCCTTCGTCGCCGGACTGTGCGCCCGTCATATTGACGCCCATTTGTGACCAGAACATCTTCTGCATGTCCTGCCACCCTTGCATCGACGCCGCCGGGAACCAGCTTTTGATAAAGGCTTCCGGCTCCATCGCGCGGATATTATCGGCCATCCGCTGCTCCAGCTCATCCATAATGCGCTTTTGCATCGGCAGGACATCGGGAAGGCCAAAAAAGCGGCGCGCTTCCTCCGGGGTGCATTCGATGTCGAAATTGAATTTCATGGCAGTGCCCTCCGTCACTTTATTTTGGCGCCTGAGACAGTTAAGGTAAGGAACGGTACATCATGCCCACCACCGATGAAAGGGGAATCAGATGAGCGAAATCACTATCCCGGCCAAAGACGGCGGCCAGTTTCAGGCCTATGTCGCGATGCCCGCGAAACTTCCCGCGCCGACCGTCATCGTGATCCAGGAAATCTTCGGCGTGAACGAAGGCATTCGCGGCAAATGCGACTGGCTGGCGTCCGAAGGATTCATCGCCGTCGCGCCCGATCTGTTCTGGCGGATAGAGCCGGGGGTCGCGCTGACCGACAAAACAGATGCCGAATGGGAAAAGGCATTCGACCTCATGAACATGTTCGACATCGGCCTGGGCATCGAAGATCTGAAGGCCGTCAAGCACACGTTCCGCGGTCACGCGGATTCAACCGGCAACGTCGGGTGCATCGGATATTGTCTGGGCGGAAAAGTCGCTTACCTCATGGGTTGCCGCAGCGACGTGCAGGCATCGGTCGGCTATTACGGCGTCGGCATTGAAAAATTATTGGCCGAAGCCAACAATGTAAAAGGCCATGTCATGCTGCATATCGCCGAAGCGGACGAATATGTCCCGACCGCCGCGCAGGATCAGATCAAGGCCGGCCTGTCCGACAACAAACAATTCACGCTGCACACCTATCCGGGGATGAGCCACGCATTCACCAGACAAGGTGGAAAACATTACGACGCGGATATGGCGAAGCTTGCCGATACGCGTACCGTCGAATTCCTCAAGAAACACCTGTCCTGACGCATATTTCAGTGGAAAAAAACGAACCCGCAGATCCGTCTCTCGCCCGTCAGGCGCTCGAATATATCCGGGCGCTGTGCAAGGGCAACGGCGTCAAGGCGGAGTCCGTTTCGGTCAAGGAATTCAAAGGCGAAATCGTGCCTTTCACGGCGCATACCTATATCGAGATCCGCCCCCAGATCAGCGAAAAGAAAATCGCCGGCAAGAACAGCGTCGGCACCGTCGTCGGCACCGAAGCCGAAGTCCAGCAGCAGATCGACAAGACGATCATTTCCGCCGTCAACGATCCGTCGTCGCGCGAAAAAATTTCACGTCTGTTGCTCGGGCGCCCCGATCACGGTTTCGGCCTTCATGGCTACAGCCTCAACGTCGATTTTTTAAGCCGCGATTTCTGCTGGCACGAAAACTGTAAGACCTGTCACGGGTCGGGGCGCGCCGCGTGCGCGCGCTGTCACGGGCAGCAGCGCGAAACCTGTCCCGAGTGCCGCGGCAAGACGATGGTGCATTGTCCGCTATGCCGCGGATCGGGCAACATCAACGGCCCGAACGGACGGCCGCAGGCCTGCAGCAAGTGTCATGGACAGCGACAGGTCATCTGCATGATGTGCCACCGCACGGGCCGGATCGCCTGCCGCCAGTGCAAGGGCACAGGCACCAGCGTCTGCACCGCCTGCTCGGGAAGCGGCTGGTACACGCATATCGTCCACCTCTCGACGCAGGCCGTAACCTATTTCGAATATGACCGCGTGCCCGTGCCGGCAGAGGTGATGCCGATGCTCGATCAGGAGCCGAGCGTCGTTCTTAAAAACAAGGACATCGAAATCAAGCCGGAAATGCTCCCGTCGCAAAGCAACGCGCTGGGCGTGAAGTACGATGTCAAAATGCCGTTCGGCGAAATCGTCTTCGCGCTGAAAAACAAACCGGTCAAGGCCATGCTGTTCGGCTACAACGCCAAACTGCTCGAGGTGCCGGAGTTTTTGGACACGCTGATCGCGTCCGGCATGAAAGAGCTGGAAGAAGCCGCCGCCGGTTCCGGTTCGGTGGCCGGGCGCCTGAAAAAAGCGGGCCGCTTCCGCGTGATCGCGCTGGCGCTGTTGAACGCGGCGCAATCGTCGTCGAAGAAAACAGCTGGCATGCTCGCGAAAAAATATCCGGCGGGCCTGTCGATCGACACGGCGAAAAAAATCGCCGATCTCTCCGACCGCGCGACGGCGCGGATTACGCGCAAGCCCCGTTATTACGGGCTTATTCTCGGGCTTGTTCTTGTCGCGGGATTCTACGCCGCTTATTACATTGGGCCGGGACGCGGGATCATCACGCCGTATGTGGGCAATCCTGATCTGAATATCGTCATCGATCTTTTCATTATTTTCCTCGGCGGCACCATCACGACGATCTGCATTCAACTTGCCGCGGGCAACGCGCTGCGCGAAGGGATCGGTCACCTTGTTCCCGCCAAGGACCGCAAACGCCTTGTGCCGAAAACACGCTCGAGCGGGTGGTGGGGATATGCCGGCGGCCTCGTCATTTATTTCATCATGATCGAAGCAAGCCTGCATTACGCCCCCGCCAACACGCCCGCCTGGTACGTCGCCGCGCGCCAATACGCGCTGCAATTCATCGCGCCGTTTATCAATCCATAGTCACGTAAAAGTAAGGCCGCCCCGGCGTGAGGGCGTCGGGGCGGCTCTTTGTTTGGAAAGACGCGAGGGACATGCGCTCTCCAATTATGGCCCGGCCGTCAAAGCCGGAAGGGGGACTCTCTTATCCTTCGCCGAGCAGGCTGAGTTCCAGCGCGCCGCGGCAGCGTCGGTATTCGGATACAGCCAGGGCATGGCTGGTCACCGCGTTACCGTCCGCGATCGAAGGATGGGAGGATTTCCGGCCGATGTCGTCTTTCAGGCGTTCCCTGGGGCCGGGGGCATGGCGTAATCCCAGGACGTACCCGATCGCAACGGCGGGGGCCACGTTTTGTTGTCCGGCAGGGCGCCGGGTCCGGTCGATGGCTGAATCGGAAGGGTGACGGACTTGCTTAAGAAGGGGGAGGCATGGATCCGCCATAGCCGGGGAGGGAGTGGATGCAAGGATAATACCCCCCGCCCCGGTTATGATCGATTGACGATCGGCACCAGACCCGGAAGGCTTTGTCACCTCAGATCCGAACGCCGGGCCAAAGCCCATCGCCGTCCCTGAGACGCAAACCGTAATGACGAGAACCGCCAGACCGTTTTTGAAACGGACCGCGCGCGAAAGGCCGGAAAGTTTTTCCTTTTGAAATCTGCCGATCATGGTTCCCACCCAAAAGGCCGCGGCTGTTTTTTGCTGCTCTGCGGCGTCGTTGTTACAGCTTCATTACACCATGCCGTTTTATATTATGGCAAATACTTTCGTTTCGGATTTGCGGGGAAGTTTTTTCAAATTTTATGCATCGCGGATTCTTGCGCCGCAGCCATAAAAAAAAGCCCCGCATCAGCGGGGCCTTCGTGTCGGTTTCCGGCGACGCTACTGATTCATGCCGTTGAAGAATTCGTCGTTGTTTTTCGTTTCCTTCATCTTCGACAAAAGGAATTCGACAGCGTCGACGGTGCCCATCGGGTTGAGAATGCGGCGCAGGATCCACATTTTCTGAAGCGTGTCTTTGTTGACGAGAAGCTCTTCTTTCCGCGTGCCGGATTTTTGAATGTCGATGGCCGGGAAGACGCGCTTGTCGGCGATCTTGCGGTCCATGACGATTTCGGAGTTACCCGTGCCTTTGAATTCTTCGAAAATAACCTCGTCCATGCGCGAACCGGTGTCGATCAGCGCGGTGGCAATGATCGTGAGCGATCCACCCTGTTCGATGTTACGCGCCGCGCCGAAGAAACGCTTCGGACGTTGCAGGGCGTTGGCATCGACCCCGCCGGTGAGAACCTTGCCGGAGCTGGGCACCACCGTGTTATACGCACGGGCCAGACGCGTGATGGAGTCGAGAAGGATGATCACGTCGCGCTTGTGTTCGACGAGGCGCTTGGCTTTTTCCAGCACCATTTCCGCGACCTGTACGTGACGTGTCGCCGGCTCGTCGAACGTCGACGAGATGACTTCGCCGCGCACCGAGCGCGCCATATCCGTAACCTCTTCCGGACGCTCGTCGATGAGAAGAACGATCAGGTAAGCATCCGGATGGTTCGCCGCGATCGAGCTGGCGATATTCTGAAGCATGACAGTCTTACCCGTACGTGGCGGCGCGACAAGCAATGCACGCTGGCCGAAACCAATCGGGGACACCATCTCGATCACGCGCTGCGTGTAATTTTTCTGTGTCGGATCATCGATTTCGAGCTTGATCTTGCGTTCCGGGTAGAGCGGCGTCAGGTTATCGAAGTTGATGCGGTGACGTACTTTCTCCGGCGCTTCGCCGTTGATGCTGTCAACCTTGAGAAGCGCGAAATAACGCTCGGACTCTTTGGGCGCGCGGATCTCGCCGGTCACGATATCGCCCGTACGCAGGCCGAAACGGCGAACCTGGCTTGGCGATACATAAATGTCGTCCGGGCCGGGGAGGTAGTTTTCTTCCGGCGCGCGCAGGAAGCCGAAACCGTCCTGCAGCACTTCCAGAACCCCCGAGCCGGAGATAGGTACACCCTGATCCGCGAGCTGTTTCAGGATGGAGAACATCATGTCCTGCTTGCGCATCGTGCCGCAGTTTTCAATGGCGAGCTCTTCGGCAAAAGCGAGAAGCTCTGCGGGCGATCGGGTTTTCAGTTCCTGGAGATTCATGGGAAATTCCGTGCGATGTGAGGAGAAATTATAGGTATTACAATGAGTTGTAATAAATCCCGGTCAAAATTGTGTGGTGGTAAGCGTAAAGGTCTTTTCCTGCCCGAAAGATCAAAGGGCTTCAGGGCCCTTCCACAAACGCCCGTTTTCCGGGCTTTTACTTCTGAAATGGTGTGGAATTCTTGAGAAAGACAGGGACGTTATAGCTAACACGTACAGGCCTGTCAACTCTCTTTAGGATAGTTATCAAGGATTAACAAAAAGTTGTTGATTAAACATAATTTTCCCGCCTAGATAGGCCGTATGTCGTCCAAGTCCTCTGATCTGCGTAACTCGACGTCCGTTTCGGTCCTTATCGCCGCTACCGAAGCTTTCAAGGCGTCCGCCGCCAATGCCCCTGTTGAGCCTGCGCAGGCTGCCGCGCAACCCGCAGCGCCGGACGAAGACGATATCCTCGACGACGAGGCCGGGGAATATGTCACGGCCTCTGTCCACCTCATGGCCAGAATGTTCGAGGCCATCATCAATATTCGCTACGCCCGCGAGGCCGGGTCCATCGGCGTCATGCCATTCGAACAAGATGACGGCACAGTCGGCATTGGCTTTCATCCCAACAATCCCGAACGCGACGAAAGCGGCAGCTTCAGCATTTATAGCGATCCTGATTTTTTCGATGCGGTGCGTGAATTCTTCACCGATCTCGATCAATTCACCGTCGGAAACATCGTGGCGCTTAGTCTCGACAAGGTCGGCATCCTCGCGGAAGACAAGCTGGGTTTATACAAGACACTTAAAGAATATGTCTGCAGCGAAGAATTCGCCATGACGACACCGGATACGATTTCCGTCAGCGATAAAATATTCGATCCCGACGTCATAGAACAACAACGCCGTCACATGCGTGACTTGCACGCGGCTCAGGCGCGTGAAGCGATGAAAGATCCTGAAAAAGCCGCCGGACTTTTAACGATCGTTGCCAATACGCCATTTACATCCATGCGTGATTTTGAGGCCGCCTGTTACGCCTGCTCCTATGCGGATATTCCCATTCCACTCGACCATATTTACCGCACAATCGCGCAGGAAGATAAATTCGACACCGCCGATTATCCCGATATGTCACCGGGGACGCGGCTCTCTTTCGGCGGATATAACTGATTAAAACGGCTTTGCCACCGCCATCAGGACGATGACGATCATCAGGACGGTCGGCACTTCATTCCAGATTTTATAGAATTTCGCCGGGCGCGTATTTTCATCGCGCGCGAACTGCTTGCGCCAGCGTGAATACAGCCCGTGCACGCCGAACATAAAAAACAGCATCGTGAATTTCAGATGCATCCATCCCTGTTTCATCAGATCGGGATTGGCGACCAGCATCAGAACGCCGAACAGGAACGCCGCAATCATCGCCGGATTGGTGATGTAACGCAGCAGGCGATATTCCATCACCTTGAACGTCTCCGATTTCTCGGAACCCTTCGCCGCATCGGCGTGATAAACATACAGGCGCGGCAGATACAGCATGCCCGCCATCCACGCGATCACCGCGATGATGTGCAGCGCCTTGATCCAGAGATAATGCTGTAAAAGAAAATCCTGCATGAAAAACCTATATCACCGGGCAGCGGCAGAAGCCAGACGGACAGGCGCGCTTGCCCGTATCCGCCGACACCCATGTCTGGTACCAGCGCGCCAGCACGATATCCGCCAGCGCGTCGATAAACGCCGGATGCGTCGATACCGTGGGCACGCGGTAAAATCCCGGCACGCCCAGCGTCTCGGCCAGATGGCGGTATTCAACCTCGATCTCGACCAGCGTCTCGACATGCTCCTGCGTAAAGGCATGGGGCAGGATCACGAGCGGCACTTTGTCTGCCGACGCGCGGTGAATTTCTTCGTCGGTCGATGGGCCGATCCATTTCATCGGGCCGACGCGCGATTGATAACAGATCGCCCAGTCGGGGTTTTCAAGGCCCGTGGCCTGAATGATTTTTTTCGCGTTCTCTTCGCACTGCCACTGGTACGGATCGCCGTCCTTGATCACGCTTTCGGGAAGTCCATGCGCGGACAGAAGAATGCGCGGGTTCGTTCCCGTTTCCGATTTTGCGCGGTCATAGGCGGCGCGGACATTTTCCGCACTCGCCTTCACGAACCCGTCCGCGAACGGATAACAACAGATCGTCGCGGTCGGCAGCATCAGGTCGATATCGTCGCACGCCGCATCCCATGTCTGGAACGACGAACGCGTCGTCGTCGTCGAAAATTGCGGATAGAGCGGCAACAGAACGATTTGCGAAGGATCGTATTCCTTCACCGCCTGCGCCACTTCCGGCGCCATCGGGTGCCAGTACCGCATGCATACGAACACGCGGTAATCGAAATCGTTGCGCTCATGCAGGCGCTTTTCGAGAGCGGCGGCCTGCGCCAGAGAATTTTCGAGCAGCGGAGATTTATCGCCCAGCGCGCCATAGCTGACCCCGGCTTCGCGTTTCGATCGTTTCGCGGCAATGCGCGCGGCAATGAATTTCCGCAGCGGTCCCGGCAGGCGAATGATGTTCGGATCGGTGAAAAAGTTTTTCAGGAACGGTTCGATCGCTTCTTTCGAATCCGGCCCGCCCAGATTGAACAGGACAACCGCCACGCGGTGTTTGTCGATGATGTTGACGCCGGTCATGCGAAGCTCCGTATCAGGTTACCCAGACGCGCCACATCGTCTGGATTCGTGTCTTTGACGACCCCATGCCCCAGATTGAAAACGAACGGCCCGCCCGCGAACGTCGACAGCACATGACGCGCCGCGCGGTCAAGATCGTCCCCGCCATTGAGCAGATAGACCGGGTCCATATTGCCCTGAACGCAGCCTTGCGTTTGCAGATTTGCCTTCGCCCACGCCGCATCGATGGCGTAATCGACGCCGATCGCGTCGACGCCCGTCAGTTCAAAATAAATTTTTGATTTCTCGCCCGCGCCGCGCGGGAAACCGATCACCGGAATATGCGGATGGCGTTTTTTCAACGCGGACACGATGGCGCGGGTCGGCTCGATGCTCCACCGTTCGAACATCGACGCATCGAGAACGCCCGCCCATGAATCGAAAAGCTGCACCGCTTCGGCGCCGGCCTCGATCTGTTTCGAAAGGTAATGCAGCGTTGCGCCCGCGATCACGTTGATCAGGTCCGAAAAACTTTGCGGGTCGCGTGCGGCCCATGATTTCGCGGCATGGAAATCACGGCTGCCGCGCCCTTCGGTCATGTAACACGCGATCGTCCACGGCGCACCGGCAAAACCGATCAGGGCCGTTTCCGAAAACCCTTCCGCGCCCAGTTTTTCTTTGACCTGCGCTACGGTTTCGTAAACCGGCGACAGCGTCCGGTCGATGTTTTCGGTATCCAGCCGTTTGATGTCATCCGCGCAGATCAGCGGCTCGAGCACCGGCCCTTCACCCGTTTCAAACCGCAGCGGCTGCCCCAGCGCCTGCGGGATCACGAGGATATCCGAAAACAGGATCGCGCCGTCCATCCCGAAACGGCGGATCGGCTGCAGCGTAACCTCGCTGGCGCGCGCCGGGTTGTAGACGAGATCCAAAAACCCGCCAGCCTCCGCCCGCAAGGCGCGGTATTCGGGCAGATAGCGCCCCGCCTGGCGCATCAGCCACCACACAGGCCGCGTGTTTTCGCCTTTCCAGGCACGGATGATCGGTTTCTCAGGTTTCGACATGCCGGGCATAAAAGCAGATCACCACTCATTTAAAAAGAAGAATTAAAAAGAGGTAGTAAGAGTAGTAGAGGGTGTGAAGACCGGGGATTAGATTCCGCCCCGAGTCTTATTCACAGAGCGGATCGTCCTGAAGCCCGCTTCAGGCTTACGAGTCGTTCCCGCCCGTCCCCATACCCCCAGAGGGGAACATTTGCGGATACCCACAGTCTGATAATCTGTGCCATCCATCCCCAGAAAACGGAACTTTTTTCATCCCGGAATTGCCCCTGGGGTTTCAGGGGCAGACTCCCACAGGATCATACAGGGAACAGGTTAACGCCCCGGGCCGGATTCTTTGACCCTGCCCCGAATCGATTCGATTTTATATTGGGCGAGATCGCGCCGCCGCGCTACGCTGATATCAGAATGGTGATTGAAGACTGGGTATTATTCGGACTGGCGGCCTCCGCGGCATCGGCGGGCGTGATGCTGGTGCAGGAATGGATGAAGGCCAGCGGCTACGCGCTCGCCTTCTGGAACAAGATGACGTGTTTCCTTGTGATGCTGCCCTTCGTCTTTTACCACGGCCTGCCGGACAATCCGTATTTCTATGCCCTGATGGCCGCGCAGGCGGCGCTCTGGGCCGTCAGCGACGTCATTCTTTTCAACACGATCCCCAAAGTCGGCGCGGGCGTGGTTTCCCGTCTTTTGCCCGCCTCGGTCATTCTTGTTTTCGTGACGTGGTTTGCGGTCGATCCGGCGCTGTTTGAAAAATACAGCGCGAAACCCGGCCTGTTCATGATGATATTCGGCGTCATTGTATTGTCCGCTTATTTCGCGATGCGCCTGAAACGGTGCCCCATTTCGTGGCAGGGGGCGCGGGCGTTGTGGTTCGTGTTTTTCGCCTGTGTCGCGGGGCCGATCGCGATGAAACTGGCAACGCGCGAAGTGGAGATCGAGCGCGGGCCTTACGCCATGGTCTTTGTCGAAGCGGCTATGATGATGTGTTTCTGGGTCCTGTATTATCTTTGGAAAAAACCTGTTCCGGCCCATGTTTTTATGGGTTTTCATGCCATCAAGACCGGGCTTATGGTCGGCCTGTGTTCGGTGGCGATGGTCATTCTGAACATTCACGCCATGTATACGGTCGATAATCCGGCGTATCTGACGGCGGTAAAATTCCTCGATTCCGTGATTATCCTGTGGGTTTACTTTGCCGCCAAACGGAAGGATGATAGCGATGTTATCGCGGGTCTGGGCGTCGTAGGGTGCGCCGCCGCGCTGGTGATTTTAAAATCGCTGATGGGGTAGGGATATGTTCAGGGACGCGTATAAAAAAATCGAAGGGGACGAAGCCGCGCAGCTTCTCGCGCGCATTAATCCGGCGCTGGCGATTTCGCCGTTTGATGCCGGAAAATCCAGTGTCCTGACGCATCCCTTGTCTTTTTATCCGGGCTATACTTTCCTTGAAATCGCCGATCACACGCAAAGCCCGCCAAAGGTTGCGTATGCGATTTACAAAGACAACGACATCGTGCCGATCACGTGGAACAACGAACCGATTTACACGCTGAATACGCGCGTTCCCGTTCAACTCTCCCGCGACAATATCGCGGAGTATGTGAAATTTTTCTTCACCTATGTGCGCGGAAAACACGGGCGTTTTTTGATCGCTGAAAATGTCGATGACATTGAATGGCGCGAAGATCCCCCGCCCGCGGCGCGCAAGGCGATCGCAAAAATGCTGCTGCCGCTGACCATCAAGGAACGCGGTCAGGACGGGTCTTACAAGCTGTCCGGCTGCATGATGTTCCGGGATTCCCTGTTCCAGGCCGATATCACCGTCAGCGCATCCGGGGCCGTCGAGCTTTCCAATGAGGAGCTGCTGGTCGAGGACATGCCCGTGATGGACGACACGCTCGGCCAATAACAGGATTTTCTTAAGCAGGCCTGTGGATAACCATTTATTTCAAATCTAACTATCTGATATATATGGATAATTTTCTTATATTTGGTAAGAAATGATTCATATTTAGCCCCCATAATAAGACTGTGGGCCGGGGAACCCACGGAATTCTTATGTGATCTGAAAAGTTTAGGGGCAATGAGCAATATCATCGACGATCAAACAACGCAGACTGCGCGCGCCCATGGTGGCCGCCGCGTGCGTATTGCGTATACGCTGAATAATTATCAGCCGGTGCTGTGCACGCTGCTGAGCGATCAGCCTTACTTCTATATGGACGAAGATGTGACCGCCGACGATGACGGCCTCTTCGACGAAGAACAATATGGCGCGATCGGCGCCGAGGTCGCGGCGCTTCACAAAAAGATCGAAGCGTATGACAAGCTGTCCTCCCAATTCACGCAGTCGCCTGATACGCGTCTGCATCGTTTTATCGACGATGCCGTCAATATCGGCAAAGCGGCGCAAACCCCGCAAAATACGATTGAATCGTTGATCTTCTCCCTGCGCGACAGCCGCGCGGCGTCCGCGCTGCTCGATCATGCGCACACGCACAAGATCGACATTGTTTATAACGCGCAGACGCTCGATGCGTTTTACGACCGCGACTCGGGAAAGATT
Organism: uncultured Pseudobdellovibrionaceae bacterium; assembly: GCA_964409255.1. Taxonomy (GTDB): domain Bacteria; phylum Pseudomonadota; class Alphaproteobacteria; order Micavibrionales; family Micavibrionaceae; genus CAYPCP01. The sequence goes on along the minus strand of CAYPCP010000021.1, from coordinate 481 downwards.
TTTATCAATCCCTCGATCGATGCCGCCGACCAGATGCTTCTGGCTGCGCGTGAACTGCGCCGTCACTGGCAGCACCGTCAGGGCGTGCTGCTTCACCCGCTGACCTTCCACCCGGATCAGGCGATCCTGATCAATCGCGCCCAGCAGGCCGATCTGGCCGCGTCGATGATCCGCACCGCGTGGGAACTTCAGCTCGCCGGCCACAAAGATGTCTGGCAGCGCATTGAAAACGGGCCGCTCGGCGATCTGGGCCGTTCCTTCGCCCGCGAAGCCTTCGTCGATTTCCGCACCCTTAATTCCGGGATGGCCAGCGCCGCCGTGTTTGAAACATGGTTCCTGTCCGACCGTTGCCGCCATGCCGACAAAAAACTGATTCAGGCGATGCTCGCCGACTATCAGGGTTACATGTTCGGCAGCGAACAGGTGTCGCGTACAATTTCCATAGATTTGATCTCCGCGCTGGGCGAAATGCCCTTCGGCA
>CAYPCP010000020.1:0-21222 GCA_964409255.1 uncultured Pseudobdellovibrionaceae bacterium | reverse complement strand
TTCATAACGCTTAGCGTAAAGAAAAACGCCGCTGAAACAAGCGGCGTTTTCTCAAGCATGTGTGGGGTTATGCTTTATTTAAACTCAGGCGACGGCGGGAACCGGTTGCGCGCCGTGGCGGGTCACCAGATTAACGATGGCCGCTTTTTGCTCTTCCGGGCCGCCACGGACAGCCGTGATCTGCACAGCGTCAATGATACCTAGCGGATTGGTTCTCGGATCGATTTTCTGTTCGTCTACTACAACGTAGTTGGCGAACTGGTCGAGGAATCTCAGTGAAAGGTCGGCTTTGGCAAACGCGAATTTCTCGCCGCCGATTTCGAAACATTTGTTTTCCGCAGGCTTTTGAAAAGAAGTCGTCATGGTACACATCTCCATTAAAGTTTTGTTGTTGTAACAATCCTTTGGGAGGCACGTCCGAATCTGCTGGGAGCAGTGAGGAGCGCATATCCCGCCGGGTTCCTTGAACTACAGGGACCACAGCGGTTCGTTGCGCTATGGCGCTTTTTAGCTTTGGTGACGCGGTGCAAGCAAAGGCCCTTCAAATTCCGCGGCTGAAGGCCATATGAGAGCCTTGAGCGATTATGATTATAACGCCGTACGCCTTATAAAGTCAAAGGTTTTTTGAGAAAAATTAAAGCGCGCCGGCCCCGCTCCGCTGTCCTGACGGGAGGTATTCCGGGATGGGGGGCGATCCGGCCGGTGCCGCGGCGTTCTGACGGGCGCGGTTAAGATACAGGGAAATCTGCAATTCCACCTGACGGGCGATATCGGCGAGGGCGGCTTCGAGGGCGTCCTGCTCGGCGATCCGGGTCGAGAACTGGCTGCCGATGACGTCGTAGCTGTTCACCACGCGGAAAGACCGCTCCAGCAATGGCCGTCCCGTCGCTTTTTCAAGCAGGCGCATGGAGGTCGTGACGGTCAGAACACGGCGCGTGGCTTCGGATTCAATGGTGATGTCCAGATCGCTGCGGCTTTGCTCGACCTTGTCCATGGCCAGGGTGTAGGGCGGATTGGCGGGATAGCCGGTCTGATAGAAACGGTCGATCAGAAGATTGCGCAGATAGACCCCTTCGGCGTCCGGGATAATGCCGATTTCAACCTGATTGAGGGTCGCTTCAACGGGCGCGGCGGCGGAGCCGTCGACGGGCGCCGTGGTCGCGGATGGCGCGTGGGAGCCGTACATCGGTTCAAACCCGCAGGCCGCAAGGGTTAACAGGATCGCAAAAAAACCGGTTAATTTTATTGACATAATTATTTTGCCCTATAAACTGACCCGTCAAACTTAGTGCCAAAAGAAAAAAAACAAAAGAGGGTCTGGCGTGTCTGTGTTAACGCGTCCTATTCATGTGCGTGAACTGGTTGTCGTGAATTTCAAAACGAAATTTTTCGATGACGATATCCGCGCGTGGAAAAACAACACCACGGATATCGCCGTCGCCGAAAGCTGCAACCGTCAGGTGTGGTTCGGGCTGCAGGACGACTTCGCCGATTTCCCCGGCCGCGGCCGCGCCAATATCAATTATTTCGAAGACCGGGACGCATATGATTTTCTCGTGCGTCTTTATCTTGGCCTTGAAAGCGCCCGTCTTTGCGAAGACAGCATCAAGGGACAACTTTGCGACGGATGGGAACAGTTCGCGCCCGCCAATCCGCGCACGAAAAAAGTCGTCGACAGCATCATGCAGGACATGAAAGCCGACAGCCGTTTCGTGTCCGGCGCGATCCTCTCCACGTATAAGCACCATAAACACGAAATCGCCGCGCGCGATTTGTCGGGACAGGCGAAAGGCGATAAGGCGCTTTTGATCGGCAGCCTTAACCGCAACGGAAATTTATCCAGCTTCACCGACGGGCTGGCGCGCGTGATCGGCAACAAGCGTGCAGGGCGCGTGGATGAAATCGTTGTGACGCATCCCGATGCGGATACGCTGCGCGCGCTGTACGATCACATGCGCTCGCTTAAAAACCGCGGCATTCTCGCCGCCGAGATCACGCGCGCGCCGTTCCGCGACATCTGCCAGTCGATCGAGGAATCGGATCGCGTCTATGTCGATATCCCGATGGGAAGCCGTCCGGAAGACGAAGAGATGATCGTTCTGGCGTGGGCGACGCGCCATTATCAGGACAACACGCTGACCCACCTGCGCGGCAACCCGAACAACATGGGTCTTTCCACGCCGTTGTGGGAAGAGACGCAATTGACGAACTACATTTCGCCCGAAGCCATTCGCGACGATATGGCCGAGCGTGGCCGCCATAATGCCGAAGTCATCCGGCAGGCGATCGGTGCGATTAAGTTCTGCAGCAAGCTGCGCATGGAAGGCGATACGCCGTCGAACGCGAAGGTCCGCGATTACGTGCAGGGTCAAAAGCAGGATCAGTCGTCCGCCCCTGCCCTGCTGCCGGCCTGATCATCCCGCGACGATATTGACGATACGGCCCGGCACGACGATGACTTTTTTCACCGTCTGGCCTTCGAGCGTTCGGATCACGTTGTCATCCGCCATTGCCAGTTTCTCCGCCGTTTCCTTATCGGCGTTTGCCGGGAGCTGGATAGTTGCGCGGAGCTTGCCGTTGATCTGAACGCCGATCGTCACCGTGTCGTTTTCCAGCAGCGCGGCATCGGCCTTCGGCCATGGCGTATCGGCGAGCAGGGTTTTATGGCCCAGCGACACCCACATTTCTTCGGCGAGGTGCGGGACCATCGGGTTCATCAGAATGGTGAGCGCTTCCCACCCTTCGCGCACGGCCCAGCCATCGCCGTCCTGCTTGATGGCGAAGCCGGTCAGGGCGTTGGACAGTTCACGAATGCGGGCGACCGCCTTGTTCATGTGGAAGGCGTCGATATCCTTGCCGACCATGTCGATGGTTTTGTGCGTGATGCGGCGCAGCGCCTGCGCGGCGTCGGAAAACGACGCAGGCTGTTTCGCGCCCGCGGCGGGAACGAGGGTAAGAATCTCATTCACGCTGCGATGCATCTTGTTGATGTAACGCCATGCGCCTTCGATCCCGGCTTCCGACCATTCAAGGTCGCGTTCCGGCGGGGAATCCGAAAGGATGAACAGGCGGGCCGCATCGGCGCCGTACGTGTCGATGATATCCTGCGGGTCGATGGTGTTCTTCTTCGACTTCGACATTTTGATCACGGGGCCGATTTTCGCGGGCGTGCCGTCGTCTTTCTTCACCCACTTGCCGTTGCTGTTTTCAACTTCGGTCGGGTAGAGCCATTTGCCGTCCTTGTCCTGGAACGTCGCGTGCGTGACCATGCCTTGCGTGAACAGGCCGGTGAACGGCTCGCGCGCCGGAACGGGATAGCCGCAATCCTGCAATGCGCGCGTCCAGAAACGCGAATAGAGAAGATGCAGGACCGCGTGTTCTACGCCGCCGATATATTGATCGACCGCGCCCCAGTAATCGGTGGCTTTTTTCGAGAACGCTTCATCCTCGTTGCGGGCGTCGAGATAGCGCAGGTAATACCAGCTGGAATCCACGAACGTGTCCATCGTGTCGGTTTCGCGAATGGCTTTGCCGCCGCAATCGGGGCAGGTCGTGTGTTTCCATGTCGGGTGACGATCGAGCGGATTTCCCGGCGCGTCGTAATTGATGTCGCGCGGCAATTCCACGGGGAGCATTTTTGCCGGTACGGGCACCGTGCCGCAGACTTCGCAATTCACCATCGGGATCGGGCAGCCCCAGTAACGCTGGCGCACCGCGCCCCAGTCGCGCAGGCGAAACTGCGTTTTGCCGAATCCTTTTTTCAGGGATTCGAGCTTCGCGATGGCGGCTTTCTTCGCGTCTTCGATGTTCATGCCGTCGAGGAAACCGGAATTGATGATCTTGCCGTCCTCGGTGTAGGGCAGCGGCTCGCCGTGCGAGTCCACGACTTGAAGGATCGGCAGGTTGTATTTCGTCGCGAATTCAAAGTCGCGCTGGTCGTGACCGGGACAGCCGAAGATCGCGCCCGTGCCGTAATCCATGAGGATGAAGTTCGCGAGGTATACCGGCAATTCCTTGCCCGCGATGAACGGGTGCGCGACCGTATGCCCTGTGTCGAAGCCGATTTTTTCGGCCTGTTCGATCGCGGCTTCGGACGTGCCGGTTGCCTGGCACTCTTTGACGAATGCGTCGAAACCGGGTTTATCAGCGGCGAGTTGTTTAGCCATAGGGTGGTCTACGGCGATGCCGACGAAGGATGCGCCGAACAACGTGTCGGGGCGCGTGGTGTAGACTTCGATCTGGCCATCGGCGGTCGTCAGGTCGAATTTGAATTGTGCACCTTGTGATTTACCGATCCAGTTCGCCTGCATGATGCGGACTTTTTCCGGCCAGCGGTCGAGCGTGCCGATCGCTTCGAGAAGTTCGTCGGCATATTGCGTGATCTTGAAGAACCATTGGTTCAGCTTGCGGCGCTCGACCGGCGCGCCGGTGCGCCAGCCTTTCCCGTCCACAACCTGTTCGTTGGCGAGAACGGTGTTGTCCACCGGGTCCCAGTTGACCATCGCTTCCTTGCGGTAAACGAGATCGTTTTTATACAGGTCCAGGAACATCTTCTGCTGGTGCTTGTAATATTTCGGGTGGCAGCTCGCGACTTCGCGGCTCCAGTCGATGGCCAGACCCATCGAAAGCATCTGCGCCTTCATCTGCGCGATGTTGGCGTAGGTCCATTCGGACGGGTGTACGCCGCGTTCGATGGCGGCGTTTTCGGCGGGCAGACCCATCGCGTCCCAGCCCATCGGATTGAGAACGTTAAAACCTTTCGCTTTCTTGTAACGCGCGACGACGTCGGACAGCGTGTAGTTGCGCACGTGGCCGACATGGATGCGGCCCGACGGATAGGGCAGCATGGCGAGAACATAGGCTTTGGGCCTGGACGTATCTTCCGTGACCTCGAAGCTCTTTTTGTCGGTCCAGACCTTCTGCCACTTGGCTTCGGTTTCTTTGATGTTGTAACGTTCTGACATTGTTCAATAATTTCTTTGTGCCGATGATGGGAATACGGCCTGACGCTAGCGATTTTCATGGAAAAAGGCAAGGAATTCAGGTACTTTGAAAAACAATATGACAATAAAAGAAAACTGGGATCACGCCGCCCATAACAAGGCCGATGCGTATCTGGCGCTCGAAGGTTTTTTCGCGCAGTACCGCGGCATGGCCGAACGCCAATGGGTTATCACCGGCGAGAAATGGTCGACCGACAACGAGGCGGTGATTCACGATCTGAGCGCGGAGTCCCTGTTCCTGAAAAAACGGCAATGGGAATTGATGGCAACGCCGCTTATCGCCACCCTCCTCGACGAAGCCGAGGCGAACAAAGAATATCTTCCCGAAAACTGGCAGCGTGAAAATCTGAAATTGATGCGCCGCGCGCACACGCTGATGCGGGCGATTGAATCGCCGGACAGTTTTGCGCAGCGTGAAAAACTTTTCGCCGCGGGCGCGCAGGCTTTCAACGCGACCTTTAAAATCAAAAGCTATGCGAAATGCTGGGAGGCGCAACGCCCGCTGGTCGAGGCGGGTTTTATCGCCGTGTGGAACGATCTTAAAAAACCGTCGGAGCAACTGGGGTTGTCGATTTCAGATCTGGCCTTGCAGCGCTGGATGCCGTCGATGACGGGCAGGCAGATCGAAAAGGATCTTGCGCTAGCGGAGCGGCGCTATCCGGCGATCGTCAAGGCGGCGGCAAAATACGCAAAGGGCATGGACGCCCCATTGCCGCTTGAATTCGCACCCGTGCCCGACCCGGACGAGGATGCGGAAGGGTATAAGGCGGCCCATGAAAAATACGACGCCTTTATCAAAGACTTTATGACGCAGATGCTGGCCGGCGCCGGATGGACGCAGGAAGCGCTCGACCGCCAGGGTATCCGCATTGATGTCCAGCTCGTCCCGTCGGGCGGCTTCGTCATGGGCGCGCCGCATGACATCCGGGTGGGCATCGGCCTGCTTGACGAACCCAATCCCCTTTTCATGCTGAAACAGACATTGGCGCATGAATTCGGGCATGTGCTCAACCTTCTCGAAGGCAACCGCCTGCCCGGTAACGCCGGCACACAGCCAGCGGGCGCGTTCAACGGTTTCGGCCTGCACGAAGTCGCGGCAATGACGATGGAGGAATCGCTTTATGACAGGAATGCCCTGCGGCTTTGTTCCCAACTGATCGAAAAGCATTTCGGCCTGACGGGCCCGGCGTGGTCGGCGGACAATCTGTATCAATCGCTCAACCGTCCCGATCTCAAAACGCTGAAAGACGGCATGGAGAAGCTCGCGATCGTGCCGGGCATGGCTTGGCGCGTGCGCGCGGAGAAATGGATTCTCGACAGCAAAAGCGAAAAACAGGTCAGCGCGCGCGTTGCCCGGCTGCCGCATATTTACGCGGACGAAATGTATAAGATGACGGGCATCAAGCACGACCCCGCGAAATTCATCATCGAGGAAGACCACTGGCTCACCGATTTCAACATGTACTTCTATTCGTATATCTACGGCGCGAAGGGTGCGAGCGCGCTCATGGAAAAAATGGACGGCGATCCCGCGCTTCAATCCGCGCTGGCGCGGGCGGAGTCGATCGAGGAATATATGGCGGCGCGTTACGACGTCCTGCGCCGCGACGTCACGATGCATGCGTCGATGAAGCCGCCCGAGGCGATTTTCGATGCCGCGCTCGGCAAGGGGAAATTTTCGATGGATGCCCTGCTCTCCCGGCTTGAGCGGCAATACGGCGTCGATGCCCCCTCCCCGGCGGCCCGGCGCGGAACGGCGCCCGCCGCCACGCCCTGAATCAAAAACCCGGCATGCGGTGCCGGGTTTTTTCTATTTCCTGAATTCAAATAAGACTTAGTCGTCCTCGCCTTCGAGATCCGCGACGCGAAGCTGGCGCGCGCGGGTCAGGATCGCATCCTCAAGCTGGCGGGCCGTGCCGTCGGCCACATCGGAATCAGCCCACTTGCCGCCTTTGTTGTACTGGCGGAAAACCTTGGCCTTGATCCCGTCGGAACGCAGCTGGCGGTCGAGAATGAAGATATTGACCTTAAAGCGTTCGTTCGGCGTTTCCGGCGCGGAATACCAGTCGGTGATAATCACGCCGCCGAACGGGTCGGCGCTGGACAGCGGCATGAAGGATACCGTGTCGAGCGAGGCGCGCCACAGGAAGGAGTTTACGCCGATGCCGGTTGACCCGTCATCCGCCTTGCCGTCCTTGCCGCCGAAGATGCTCCAGCCGCCTTTGCCGAAGATGCTTTCCTTCTCCGCGTAAATGTCGCCGTCCTTGACGGTCGAACGGTCAAGACCGGTCGGATATTTCGCCTCACCTTTATAAGCGTCGGCCACGCCGCCGCAGCCAGCCAGCATCAGGGAGATAATTATCGCAAATAAACCCCACGGGGACTTGAGCATGGAAAGCCTCTTATATATAAGTCACAATCTCATTGCCTGATTAGCATGAAGCCCCGCCCCCCTCAAGCCGTTTGATAACGGGCGTTTTTATTATGAAAACCATTCATGGGGCGGCAATGTTGCAAAATTGTCACGGCACTGTAAAAAAATGTCACAGTTTTGCATCAGGCGCGTTGAAGTTCTCCCCAATCGCTGGCTTATATAGCTCCATCATCCGCTTTCGCGGGTGTCTTGTTTGATCCTTCCGGGTCATTTTAAACAAGCTCAGTGAAGTCTTTTTGGAGGAATTAAAATGAAAAAACTTCTGCTCTGCAGTGCTGCCGCTTTCGGCGTCGCATTCTCGGCTGCTCCGGCTGCCGCACAGATCGACGTTACGATCGGTGGTCACACGAAAAACTACGTTGGTTGGGCTGATCAAGATGATCGTCGCGCCAGCGCATTTGAAGCCAACCCGGCTGAAGCACGCAGCTTCGACATGCTCCGCGAGTCGGAAATCCATGTTAACGCTGAAGGCGTAGCTGACAATGGTCTGACCTACGGTTTCCACGTTGAAATCGAAGCCGATGGCGGCGACGATGCCAACACGATGGAAGAATCCTACCTGTACCTGTCGTCCAACCTCGGCCGTGTTAACCTCGGTTCCGAAGATGGCGCGAACTACCTGCTGCAAGTTGCTGCTCCGTCCGCCGATGCCAACATCGACGGTATCCGTCAGTACATCCAGCCGGTTAACTACGCAGCAGCAGCTTCCGCACGCGTTCGTGCAGCCGCTGACGTTGGTCTGAACGGTATCGACGATGCAGATGATGCAGCAATCGCAACCGTAACGACGATCGCTGCTGGTGGTTTCGACTACGAAAACGCTGTAACGGGCACGGATGAGAAAATCACGTACCTGTCTCCGGTATGGAGCGGCTTCCAATTCGGCGCGTCTTACACGCCGGACGTAGCGAACAACGCAGCTGAAGACATCAACTCTGCAAACGGCCTGGCTGGTTTCTCGACGGACAACGTTGAAGACAACCTGGACGATGCATGGGAAGCTGCCGTTCGTTATGAAGGCCAGTTCAACAACGTTGGCTTCGCCGTTGGCGCAGGTTACACGGATGTTGGTATCGAAGCTGACCGTGCCGGTAACACGCATGATGACGTTGAACAGTGGAACGTTGGTCTTGACCTGAACATCGGCGCTTTCGGCCTCGGTGGCGTCTGGACGGAAACGGACAACGTAAACGGTCTGCGTAACGTTGACTCTGAAACCTATGTTCTCGGTGCAGATTACACGACTGGTCCTTTCCAGCTCGGTATCTCCTACCTGAACAACGAAATCGACCTGCCGGGCGCTGGCCAGGATGTTGATACCGACCGTTACACGGGCGGCGTCATCTACACCGCAGCACCGGGTCTGTCGTTCCGTGGTTCCATCAGCCACATCGAGCACGACTTCTCGACGCCTACGAACATCAGCGACATCGAAGCTACCTCCGTTCTCGGCGGTATCCAGCTGAACTTCTAATCGTAGGATTAGGCAAAGAATTGGGAAGGGGCGCTTCGGCGCCCCTTTTCTTTTGCGCAATCCCGGGCAAAGAATGTAAAGATGCGGGTATGAGTGTTTCAGCGAATTTCAAAACGATAAAAAAACATATCGCCGATGCCGCGGCAGACTGCGCGCGCGATCCCGCTTCCGTGCAGCTGGTCGCGGTCAGCAAGATGCAATCCGAAGACCGCGTGCGCGCCGCGCTCGATGACGGTCACCGCGTCTTCGGTGAAAACCGCGTACAGGACGCGCAGGAACGCTGGCTGCCGTTTAAGAAAGAATTCCCGGAAGTGATCCTGCATCTTATCGGGCCGCTCCAGACCAACAAGGTCAAGGAAGCGGTGGCGTTGTTTGACGTGATTCAAACGATCGACCGTGCAAAACTGGCTATCGCGCTGGCCGATGAAATGAAAAAACAGGGCCGCGCGCTGCCATGCTTTATTCAGGTCAATACCGGCGATGAAGAGCAAAAGGCGGGCGTGCGTGTTGACGGCCTTCCCGCGCTGCTCGCGCAATGCCGCGCGCTGGACCTGAATGTGACGGGATTGATGTGCATTCCCCCCGTCGATCAGCCGCCGGCATTTCATTTCGCGCTGCTGCAAAAACTTGCCCGGCGCCACGGGCTTTCCCATCTCAGCATGGGGATGAGCGGCGACTTTGAAAAAGCGATTCCCCTCGGCGCGACGCATGTGCGCATCGGCACAGCGTTATTCGGCGATAGATGACGGGTTAGTAAATCCCGCCGAATGTCGGCGTGATGGGAAGAACGGTGATCGGCTCGCGGGCCGGCATATCTTCGAGCGTTATTTTTGCAGGCGTGTAATCAACATCGATCGGCGGCAGTTCTTTTTCTTTCGCCATCCATCCGGCCGTACGGCCATCGGCGATCGCGGTTTTTTCATACGCCGCCGCCGCTTCACGCATCTGCGCGAAACCCATCGCCGTTTCCGAAGGAAGCGCCGCCGTGGCCACCGGCACATATTGCTCGCCCGTGTACCGCGCGGAGGCCAAAGACAGCGCCATTTCAGGATTATTGCGATCGATTGAGGCAGGCGCGGAATCGGGCACGGAATAAGAGCCGTCTTCGCCCACGACCAGCGCGAGAACATTGCCCGCGATATCCTTGCCCGTCGTTTCCTGAATAACGGCATTGGCCGTACCGCTGATCGCGCCGACAGGCCCGCCGAAAATACCGCCACCGATAATCTGGGCGACCGGGCCGATTTTATCGCCGGTCAGCTCGCGGTACGCGAGATTGACGACGGGAATATGCTGGAGCGGGTTGACGATATCGATGAAATCATCGAACGAAAAAGAAGACGAGGCCGCGGCGGCCGGCGCGGGGGCGGGATCGCTCATGGCCAGCGCGCCTTCAAATGAATTGGGCCGCGGGCCGCCGGTCCGGTGTTCGTCGGCCAGAACCTTCCCGAAGGACCGTCCGGCATCGACAGTTGGCGACGCGGTGCGGGCTTCCTGCGCGATCAGGCGCGGGTCATGCCCCACGGAGACCTTTTTCCACGACTGCGTCGTCACGGCCTGACCCCGTCCGGGGGTGACAGTGCGGCTGTCTGGGTTATACTGGGCCTGCATCGGGTTCATACTCATCTCCGGATGAAAAGGATTGCAAGGCCCGTGCCACAGCTATATCGTTTTATATCAATGATTTATATGGATATATAAAGGTGTTTTTCGTCCGTTTCAGCCCTTTCCGGGCGGCTTTTTCCCGGCAAATTCGCCCCATCCGTACGGACGGGGGCGGCCTGTGATCGTTATCAGTACGCCCGGGTCTGTCGAAGAACAGCTTTTGCGCGAAATCCTGAGCCCGCTGGGCCGGACCGTGGAGACGTACACGCCGGAAAAGACCGATGCCGCGCTGGGCGTCGTCTGGCTGAAGGATAAAAGGGCGAACGAGGCGGCGCAAACCCTGTCGCAGACCGCGCACCGCCTGATCCTGCTCGCCCCGGCGGAATATGACCGTCAGGAGATCGGCATGCTCGGCCCTGACATCATTATCAAATTGCCGCTTCGCCCGGGTGTGCTGACGGATAAAGCACGTACATTGCTGGCGCGGATGGAAACGGACCGGCTTCCGGCGCGCCTGACCATCGGACCGTATGAATTTCTGCCCCGTGAAAATACGGTACACGATAAAAATACAAAGCAAATTCATAAGCTTACAGATAAAGAGCGGGATATTCTCCTGACGCTGCACGCGGCGGGCGGGCAGGCGGTTTCCCGGCAGGCGCTTCTGGATTCCGTCTGGGCGTACGCGCCGGGCGTCGAGACACATACACTTGAAACGCACATTTACCGCTTACGGCAGCGGATCGAGAAAGATCCCGCCGCGCCGGAAATCGTCCTCACCGACGAAACCGGATACCGGCTATCGCAGGGTTAAGAACGCCCCAGAGCCTTATCGACCGCGTTTTTGAGGCTTAAAAGGAAGGAATCGGCTTTTTCTATCGTCAAAAAGGCGCCGCCGGACCGTTCCAGCGTCTCCAGATCGGCAATAAGTTGATGAATAAGGCGAATTTCGCCCGCGGCGACCAGATCGGCGTCGGTTTTCGGCGGCTCGGTCGATAAAACCGGGGTGGAAGGCGGGGGTGGTTCGAGCTTGTCGGCCATGGATTGATAGGCGCCGGCGGCGCGGGCGCTGGCAGAATTAACGGGCCGGGGGGCGGTTTCGGGCGCAGAAACAGGGGCGGAAGCGGCATTTTGGGCGGCCATGCCGGTCTGAACGGTCGTTCCGTTCAAAAAATTGATCAGGAAAGCGCGGAGCGCGGCCACCGATACGCCTGTGCTGTCTTCCCAGAGGTCGGAGGAATCGTCGGCCGGCTGATCCTGTTTGCGGCGGCCGTCTTTATTGACCTCATGCGGCATGCTTTGGCGCGCATCGGATTCTTCCGCGTGGCGGAAAGTCGCTTTGAACAGGGGGCCGAGCTGAGAAAGCATGGGTAAGCCATTCCTTTCCTTACCCTTCCATTATATCCCGTTGCCGGGGCGAGGCCACTTTAATCGGCGCTTTTGTCGGTATGGAGATCGAGAAGGCTGTCGCGTATCGGGGTGATGTACCACGGGGCGGTGTATTCCCACAGCATCGAGCCTTTCGCGTTCCAGATGGAGATCGCGGCGACGTCGGTCAGGAACATCCATTGGCCCTTGCCGTCTTCGGCGTCGGGTCCGCCGCCGGTGCCGTCGAGGTTGAAGGGGGCTTCCATATCGGCTTTGGCGGGACGCAGTTCAAGAATGATCGTCACGGGTTTTCCGTTTTTCAGCACGTCCCGCATGTAGGGGTATTGCTGGTTCTGGATTGTGGGTTTGAGCAGCTTCTGCAGATCCTTTGGAATAACGGCAAAACGTTCGCCCATGAAATCATAAGGGAAATAATCGGCTTCACCGGCGCGGAAGGAAATGTCGAGTTTGGTGATGGTCGCGCCGGGCTGCGCGGGGTCCTGAGATTGCCCGACGCGGACCATGCCTTCGGTGCGCACGGTCAGAAGATCGGTTTGCGGATTGAACGCCGCATAGGCGTTTTTCAATCGCGTCATTTCCTTGTCCATCAATTCCGGGCGCAAGGCGAGGGCGGTCGTGCGGTAAGGTTCGCGCTCCACGATCCATTTCTCAAAATTCGGCCGCGCGTTGCCTGTTTTATAAAACGCGATCACGACGTCTTCGGTGCTTGAAATTTTTGCGGCGCCGACCTCGGCCTGCGCGGGCAGGGTGAAGGCCGCCCATGCCACGATGGCGGCAAAGAGGTGGCGGAAGAAAAACCGGCGCGGTAAGATAACGGGCAGGGGCATAGGCATCAGTATGCCTTAAAGCCCGGCAAAGGGAAAGTTTGACGGCGCGCATGTCGAAAAAACCGGACGATAAAACCCGCAAGGGAAACTGGAATCTCAGCCTTGACGATCTCAAGCTGTGGAAGCGGTTTACGCACGATATCGATCCGTTGCATGAAATCGACTGGGACGGGCTTGAAGACCGCGCCGAACAGGCGCGGGAGACGGCGAAGAAAAAGGAAATCGCGACGGAGAGCGCGGTATTTATGGCGCCGGTACCGCCGCCCTCGCCGAATGTCGATTCATCGCCGCAGCTTGACCGCCGCACGGAAGAAAAACTGCGCCGCGGGCAGTTGCCGATCGACGGGCGCATCGACCTCCACGGCCTTACGCAGGACCGGGCGCATGATGCGTTATGCCGTTTCATCGAGGGCGCGGCGGCGCGAGGACACCGCTGCGTTCTGGTGATCACGGGGAAGGGGCGCAGTTCGCACGCCGACGATCAATGGATATTCAATGACGGGATTTTGCGCGCGCGTCTGCCGGAATGGCTGTCGTCAGCGCCAATGGCGCAGCATGTCCTGAAGCATATCGTCTCGCAGCCCAAGGATGGCGGCGAAGGGGCGTATTACGTTTATCTGCGCCGCCGCCGTTAACCGGAGATCGTCACGCTGCGTTCGACGTCCCATGTTTTTTTCGTGCCGTCTTTAAGCGTGCGGGAAAGCGTGGCGGTGCCTTTGTAATTTCCGTTCTTCAATTTGCCGGTGAATTTCCGCCCGGTGTAATAGAGCTGACGCGTTGCCGAATTTTCCTGCGCGATCGTGCGTTCGGAAAAAACCTGTCCGTCCGGCGCGGTGATTTTCAAGGTGATCGTATCGCCCGGCTGAACGCCGAACAGGGTAGCCCAGAACGTCAGGACGGGGATGTCCGCGCGCAGCAAAGTTTGCGCGGCCTTGCCCGAGTCGACATCGGCAAGCGTCGGAAGGTCCCCGGAAAATCCGGCGTTGTAAAAAGCGGCGGCTTCATAAACGGGCGGTTTGTCGCCTTTCCACAGAGAGCGCTGGACGCTGCCGCACCGCGCGACGGAGCTTAAGCTCGTAAACGGATCGATGACGCGCTCGTTCCACAAAACGCCGAAATGGAGCTGCGGATATTTTGTGTAACCGGAAAGGCCGACCTGCCCGATCGCGTCGCCCGCGCGCACGACATCGCCGTCCTTGACGGTGATCGAATCCTTTTTCATGTGGCAATAAATGGTCTGAAGATTATTGCCGTGGTCGATCAGGACGGCGTTGCCGCATTCTTTTTTGGCTTCCTGAATTTTTTTCAGCTCTTCAGCATCGCCGGTGCCGTCTGTTTCGGCGCTACGGACGCGCTTGACGGTGCCGTCCTGCGCGGCGAGGACGTTGACGCCTTTTTTCATCTGTTCCAGATCGCGCAGGGCGAAAACCGTTCCTTTGCTGCCGTCGAAGGTGCGGGCGCCGCACATGGGATCGATCGCCTTGCCGTCGTCCTTCGGACCCAGATCGAGGTAATTCATAACCCAGCAATCGCTGCCGAGCGCGCAGGCCAGCGGCACGACAAAGGACGGCATGGCGGCGGGCTTGGCCGCCGGGGCGGCCGGCGCAGGCGTCTGCGTTGCGCTCGCAACACTTTGTGCCGCGCCGCCCATTGTCAAAAGGGCGAGAGAGATTAAAATTAGCAGGGCTTTCATAGCGCCATCCTCGCCCGCGGGCGGGGTGAAGGCAAAGACTATTTGTTTCCCATAAATGTTGACGAGGCTGGGAAAAAGTCCTAAAAAAGGCGCATCGCACACCTTAGGAACAGGCCGCATGGTACAGATTACCCACGCCCGCCAGTACAATCCTAAAACGGGGGTTTACGCCGACCGTCCCGTGTCCGCGCTGGCCTATGCAACACATCGCGACCGGTATCGCGCGCTCGAAAAATCCGGCGAACTCGAATGCCATTGTCCCGATCCGCATTGCAACGGCGTCGTTCTCGATGTCGTCGCGGAACATGATCACACCTATTACGGCCAAAACGGCCAACGTTACCGGCTGCGCGTGCCGGATTATTTCCGCCCGAAACAGGGACAGGCGCATAATCCCGAATGCGCGACCGCCAAACAATATGAGGCGTACCGTCATATCGTGCGCAGCGTGGCGCAGATGTCTTTGGGGCGGCAATCTTTCATGATCAACGTCAATGTCCCGACGCATCACGCGCACGGGCCTGTGCGCAAGCTGAGCGATAAAGTCGAGGACGCTTTGAAAGAAGCGCGGCCGCCGCGCCCTTACGCAGGCGCGTCGGAGAAACACGGGCCGCTCTCGCACGGCATCAAAGACCTTCAGGGTCTGGGCCGGTTGATACAGCGCGCGGCCTATGACCCGCAATTCGCGCAGAACCTCATGTTCCATGTCGATGGGAAAGTCATGGGGCTTGACCAGTTTTATCAGGAAAAACCGTACGACCTGTTCCGGCTGGCGCAAACGCGCCATCGCGCGCGGCAGGATTTTGCCGCCGCTGCTGCCGTATTCAGGCCTGCGACTCTGCCGCGCTTCTGGAAGATCGATAAAGAAGGGCCGGGCATGATTTACGGGCAGGCGCAAAAGGTAAAGGCGACCAATTTTTATGTCGCACCGGTTTTGCATGTTGAAAATCGCGATCTCTATTTCCGTCTCAAGGACGATTTTGCGGCGGGATATAATTCATTCCTCGTGTATTCGGAAAAAATCCACCTGATCCACAATGAGCTTATCGAGCGTAACCGCATCGCCCGCGAAGAAGGCAAGAACGAAGCGTTCGCCGTTCACATCCATGTGTCGCGGGATGAACAGGTTGTGCCGTGGACATCGCCGCCGCCGCAAAAAGAGCTCGATTTCGGCAAGCCTATGTTCGACCTGCGCGGCGCAGGGCAGCGCCGCCGTGATAACGAACGTGCCGCGCGTCCGAATTAAGCCTCGATAAGCTGGATAAAATGTTCCATGACGCGTTTATATAGCGCGTCGCCAATCACTTCATCTTCGACGCCGTGATCGATCGACGGATTGTCGTTGACCTCCATGACGACGACCCGGTCGCGCGTCTGCTTGAGATCGACGCCGTATAAACCCGTGCCGATCATGTTGGCGGCCTTGAGGGCGGTGGAGAGAACTTCTTCGGGGACGTTCCGGATCGGCAGCGTTTTGAATTCTCCCAGCCCGTCGTTGCGTGTCTTGGCGTCATGGTTGTAAATCTGCCAATGGCCCGGCGCCATGTAGTATTTACAGGCGAAAAGCGGTTCGCCGTTCAGAACGCCGATGCGCCAGTCGAAATCGGATTTAATGAATTCCTGGGCCAGGACGATATCCGATTTTTTCAAAAGCGTGCTTACAGCCTCGCGGAATTGTTCGGGCGTTTCCGCCTTGGTCATCCCGTGCGAAAACGCACCGTCGGGAATTTTCACGACGAGGGGATATTCAAATTCCTGCTCCAGCGACTTTTCCGTCTTGCGGCCGATAATGTAGGTTTCCGGCAGGGGGATGCGTTTCGCCTTCAGCATTTCATATTGAAACACCTTGTTGCAGCAGCGGATGATGGAGGCTGCATCGTCGATGCAGGGAATGCCTTCGGTCTGCGCCTTGTGCGCGAAGCGGTATGTGTGGTGGTTGATCGCGGTCGTCTCGCGGATAAACAACGCGTCATATTCCATGAGCGCGGCGAAATCCGTTTTCAGGATCGGCTCGACGGAAATGCCCAGATCCTTGCCCGCCTTGATAAAACGTTGAAGCGCGCCTTTGTTCGACGGCGGTTCCTTGTCATGCGGATCGTGCAGCATGGCCAGCCAGTGTTTCGTCCGTTTGGACCCCTGGGTGCGCCAGGCGGAGCCGGTGAATTTCGTCAGGGCCTGCACGAAATTCTGCTGCTTCGGTTTGGAAAGGTCGGCGAGGGACAGGGGTTCCACGTCGCCGACAGACCAGCGGTCTTTGGAATCGAGCTTGACCTCCACCGTCATTAACGGGAAGCGGAAAAGGTCGAACAGGCGCTGTCCGAGCTCTTCGAGTTCCGGGTGGCTGCAGCGGCCGAAAAAGATGCTGTAGGTTCTTGCCACAGGTTCCTCGGCGGGTTCCTTGAAATGCCTGTGCAGAAGGGTGTTGAGTTCAGGCAGGTGCGATTGATAGTGGCGTTTCCAGTTCAGCGTGACGACGTTGTCGATCGACGGGACGCACCGCATGCCGCGCGCTTCGGCCAGCAGGGAGCAATAATACCCTTTCGACAGGTATTCGAAATTGCTGCAAAGATTGACGACCTTGATGTTCGCCGCCTTGCGGATATCGATTTCGCCGCGGTTGGCGATGAATTCGGTCGCGGTCATAAGCAGCGTTTCGGAATCCGGTTCGATGAAATCCAGCGGCTTATCCGAAACAAGAATATATTTGGGCGATCCGTTGGCGGCGCGGGGTGGTTTTGCAGCGTTCATGTCAGGCGGCCTTTCCATGCAGCGAGGGTGCGCCGGCATATTGGCTGAAGGGTTCGGGCACGGCGCCCGCAACGAAAACAGGTTTAATGATGTCGGTATTGACCGTCGCGCGTTTTGCGATGCCGATGCTTTCGGGATCTTCGAACCCGGTGCGGCATGACGGGTCCAGGAAAGAAGGACCTTTTGCCGATAGCGATTCGATGGTTTTGAAATCGGTATAGGCGGCAATGCCGTCATAGAAGGCGTCGTTATCCTTGAAGATCGATTGCGTGTACCAGCCGCCATGGCGGTTCAGAACCGTCTGAACGAAAACCAGTTTCCCTTTGTCGTGCACGCGCATGAAAAGAGCGTGCCCCGGACGCGCCTTTGCCACCGATTGCGCCCACAGGGTCTGCGCGAAGGCGAACAGCGCGCTGTAGTCGCCCCATTTGGCGAAAAGATGATCCCATGCGAACGACAGCTCCGCGGGGCTTAACGGCTCCGCCGACAGGGTGAAATCAAGCGCGTAGCTTTCAAAATCTTTGGCAAAGCGGCGGTATTTCTTGCGGCGCTCCTGCGAGAGGCCTTCGATGTACGCGTTGTAATCGTTTCCGAATACGGCGACGGGGCTGTTGAGGGCGGCGATGGGTAACGCGCCGCCAGGCGGAATATATCCATCGTTAAACGCGAACGTGTCGGTCAGCACGGCTTCGCCGAGTTCGTCGCGGATCGCGTTCATGTCGGAAAGAAATTGCGCGCGGGACACCGGGAGCGTGTAGTCCACCATCCATGTCGATCCCGCCCAGTTGACCCCCGTGCGGTCGTCGTCCAGCGCGTCGCGGAAAAATCCGTATGTATTCGCGGCCACAGTGACCGGCACGGCATAGCCGTCATAATCATAGGCGCGCATCGCGCCGTAAAAAGAATCGATGACCGCCGGGTCGTGTTCGGCAAAGCGGGCGCCAGCGGAAAACAGGCCTTTTTCCGTCATCAGCGCGATATAATCCTTCATCGGCATCGTAACCGTCATGGGATATCCAGTGGCAGGCGGTATGTCAGCGCCGCCTTGCCGTCGCTGTAATAATTTTTGTGACGTTCCCCCCGCGCGTGGCCATAGGTTTCCAGCAGGTGAATCATCGCCTTGTTATTTTCGGCGACATGGGTGCGAATGGATGAGCATCCCGTCCCGCGCGCGATGGCATGGCAGATATTCAAGAGGCTGTGGGAAAGGCCTTTACCGCGATATTCGGGAAGCAGGCATGTCAGGCTGAAATACATAGCGCCGGTCCGCGCGTTGAATTCATATATATCGTACCCGGCGATATCGCTGGTTTTCGTATCGATAAGAACGGGGATCAGCATGTGCCCCTTTGTCAGCGCGTATCTTAGTTCGCGGCGCGTGGGCGGGTTATACGCGAAACATGTGCGGCCTATGGTCAATAAATCCTGCACATCGGCGACGGTGGCAAGGCGGACATCAAAGCCTTTTTTAACCAGGCCGTTTTTTTGTATCGTTGCAAGAATGCTGGATGCCGCACGGGGCGTAACGCGTTTCATGGGGTTACGTCTGCGGGTTGAACCATAGATCGCAATCATAGTCGAAGGTGATTTCTTCCCCGGCCACAATATCCCGCGCCGCGCGCCACAGCATGACGATATTGGCGCGATCCTGTTCAACGGTGGAATTCGGATTGCGCGAGTGGTTGGCAAGGGCAAGATAGCCGCCTTTGACGATCGCACATTCTTCGGCCATATCGGCGTCGGTGTGATCGCCCCACCAGAAAGCGTAATCGATAAGGGGCGTGTCGGTGATGGATTTCGTATCCATGACGATGACCGGCGTTTTTTCCAGCACGGTTCCGGCCGGGATATCGCTTAAAGCAATGGTCGCGTGTCCCTTGCCGGGAATAACGGTCCATCCGACAAGGCCGGAAATAAAATCGGGGCTGGGTATATGACCGGGTGAGGGGTCGTGGGGCACGGCGGCACTCTTCATCTTTCCCTCCTTAAGGGGGAAGCACTTCGTCATATTATGCGGCTGCGGATTTTTGTCTACTGGGATAATATGGGGGGAACAGGGGTGGTCACACATGAAACTTCTATCCAATCTGCGCGGCGATATTTATGGCGGTCTGACGGCGGCGGTCATCGCGTTACCTTTGTCGCTGGCCTTCGGCATGGCGTCCGGCGCCGGGGCGGAAGCGGGATTGTACGGCGCGATCGCCGTCGGCTTTTTTGCGTCGCTGTTCGGCGGCACGCCGTCGCAGATCTCCGGCCCGACCGGGCCGATGGCCGTGTTGATGGCCGGCATCATGATGGCGTATCAGCACGAACCGGCCATGGCGTTCACGGTGGTGATGCTGGCGGGTCTTTTCCAGATCCTGTTCGGGGTCATGAAGGTCGGGAAATATATGGCGTACGTGCCGTATTCGGTCATTTCCGGTTTCATGAGCGGTATCGGGATTCTGATCATCATCCTTCAATTCGCGCCGTTGACCGGGCATGCCGAGGGCGGGAGCCTTCTTCACGCCGTCGGACAGATCCCCGTCTATATTAAGAGTATGGACAGGGCCGCGCTGGGGGTGGGGCTGTGCGCGCTGTCGGTCATGATCTTTTTACCCAAGCGTGTCCGCCCCTACGTGCCGCCATCGCTGGCGGCCCTGATCGTGGCGACATTGGCCGGTTTGTTTTTGATTGAGGGCGCGCCGACACTGGGCGAGGTCCCGACGGGGCTGCCTTCCATCGTTCTTCCGGCCTTTACGGTCGAGGCCTTGCCGGGGATGCTGGCGTCGGCGCTGATGCTGGGGTTGCTCGGGGCGATCGATTCGCTGCTGGTATCTTTGGTTGCGGATAATTTCACGCGCGATCAGCACCGGCCCGATAAAGAGCTGATCGGGCAGGGAATCGGCAACATGGCGGCGGGCCTGATCGGCGGTATCGCCGGGTCGGGCGCCACCATGCGTACGGTCGTCAATATCCGCGCTGGCGGACGTACACCCTTGTCAGGGATGCTGCATGCGCTGATCCTTGTCGCCTGCCTTCTGGGGTTGGGGCAGTATCTTGAAAATATTCCCAAGGCGGTGCTGGCCGGGATCCTGATCAAGGTCGGCTGGGATATCATCGACTGGCCGTTCCTGAAACGTCTGTATCAGGCGGGCCCGCGCAAGGTCGACCGGCAGGTCGTCGCCGTGATGGTGACCGTGATGCTGCTGACGGTTTTTGTCGATCTGATCACGGCGGTGGCCATCGGCATTATCATGAAAAGCCTGATCACCGCCCGCCGGCTTTCGCGCGACCAGATGGAAAACATCGAATTTATGGAAGAGGGCGAAACGCTGGTGGTCCGCTTCTCCGGCGCGCTGACGTTCGGCACGGCCAACGATCTGGCGGCCTGCCTTCGCGTCCGCCTGGAGCCGAAATGGAAAAAACTCACCCTCGATTTCACGCGGGCGCGCCTGATGGATTTAAGCATTATGGTTGCAATCGCCAATATGCTGGATGAAGCGCGCGAGAACGGCATGGAAATCAAGGTGGAAGGCGAAGACAATGCGGTCTTTCATGCCCTGTCGGACCACGGGGTGTTCCGAAAAGGCGCACGCGGCGCGCATTAACTGAAGTCTTTGATCAGGTTGAATATTCAGGGCGGGCATCCTATAATGCCGCAACTGAAAGGCAGACCATGGATCTCTCATTCCTTCCCGATTTTCTGTTTCAACAGGCGCTCGGCGAGCCCTTGTGGCTCTGGACATTGTTCCTTATCGGCGTCGGGACGATCCTGACTCTCGATCTGGGTCTTTTTAACAAGAAAGACCACGTCATCAATACACAGGAGTCGCTGAAGCTTGCGGGCGTTTACGTCGCGCTCGGCCTCCTGTTCGGCCTGTGGGTCCTGTTCCGCAACGGTCACGATGCCGGGATGGATTATTACACGGTCTATCTGCTTGAGCTTTCACTCTCGCTCGACAACCTGTTCGTCATGTCGGTGATCTTCTCGTCCTTCGCTGTCCCGCGCGAGTATCAGCACAGGCTGCTTGTCTGGGGGATTATCGGGGTGATCGTGCTGCGCGGTA
>CAYPCP010000019.1:0-21425 GCA_964409255.1 uncultured Pseudobdellovibrionaceae bacterium | reverse complement strand
TAAAGAGGCATGACGGGCGTCATGAGGGGTTCGATCCCTCCCGCCCCAGCCATTTTTCACAAAATCACCGACCGCCGCAGGGCTTCCGGGTGCAAAGGGCGCGTTTTTGGGCGCGGGTTAGGTTTTTGATGAGGCGTTCGCGTTTGGAGGCGTCGCTGCGGTCTTCGTAATCTTCCTGAAGCATTAAGACAAACGGGCCGCGGCCTTTGGTATATTTCGCGCCCTTGCCACTTTCATGCGCGGCGAGACGGTTTTCGAGATCGTTGGTGATGCCCGTGTAGAGGGTCTTGTCCGCACATTCGAGAATGTAGACGACCCAGCCCATGACGTTTACGCGGAAGCCGCTTTCTGCTGCTTCTCTTCCTTGCGTTCCTCGCGGCGGGACTGGATGGTAAATTTCCGGTAGTCCTCGAGATCGCCGTCAAAATCGCGCACCGCGCCATCCTTGATCAGCCAGAGACGGTCCGCGACGCGTTCGACCATGTTGGGGTCGTGGCTGACGATCACGATCGCGCCTTCGTAATTGTTGAGCGCCTGCACCAGCGCTTCGCGGGCTTCGATGTCGAGGTGGTTGGTCGGTTCGTCCAGCAGCAGGAGATGCGGGGCGTCGAAGCTCATAAACGCGAACATCAGGCGCGCCTTTTCTCCCCCGCTCAGCGAGCTGATGAGATTGTCGGACAATTCACGGGAAAAACCGAACTGGCCGAGTTTCGCGCGGATCTTCGGTTCGGTGATGTCGGGAAATTTCTGACGCAGCATGCGGAACATTTCCTGATAGGGCGTGGAATCAAGCTCCAGCTCATCCGTCTGATGCTGGGAAAAATAACCGATGCGCAGTTTACCCGAACGGAAAATCTCGCCCTTCATAACGCCGAGCTTTCCGGCGATCAGCTTGATCAGCGTGGATTTACCGTTACCGTTCGCGCCGAGCAGCGCGATGCGGTCGTCGCGGTCGATATTATCGTTGACGCGTTTGAGGATCGGCTTGCCTTCGGTATACCCGACATCGGCGTGATGCAGCGCGAGCATGGGCGAGGCGATTTTTTCGGGATTGGGGAAGCTGAAACGCACGGCGCGGTCGGCGATGACGGCATCCACGATATCCATTTTCTCCAGCGCCTTGACCCGGCTTTGCGCCTGACGCGCCTTGCTGGCCTGCGCCTTGAAGCGGTCGACGAATTTTTGCATGTGTTCGCGGGCGGCCACCTGCTTTTCATGCATCTTCTGCTGCAGGCCGAGACGGAAAGCGCGTTCGCGCTCGAACGTGTCGTAATTTCCGGTATACAGGGTCAGTTTCTTTTTATCGACATGCACGACGTGATCGACGCATTTATTCAGCAATTCGCGGTCGTGCGAAATAATCAGCAGGGTGTGCGGGTAATTCACCAGATAGGTTTCCAGCCACATGATCGCTTCGAGGTCGAGGTGGTTGGTCGGTTCATCGAGCAGCAGCAGATCGGGTTCGACGAACAGCGCCGCGGCGAGCATGACGCGCATCTGCCACCCGCCGCTGAAAGAATTGAACGGCTCGGTCAACTGATCTTCGCGGAAACCCAGACCGCGCAGCAACGTCGCGGCTTTGGCCGGCGCCGAATAGGCGTCGAGGTCGGCGAGGCGTTGATAGATGTCGGCGATTTTATTCGGGTCTTCTTCGGTTTCACTGTCGCGCCAGAGCTGCGCCATTTCTTCATGCGCGGCCAGAACCAGATCGATCAGCGGCGCGTCCGTTTCCGGCACGTCCTGACGCACCCAGCCCATTTTCTGGCGCTGGTTCATGCTGATGGTGCCGCCGTCGGCATGCAGAACGCCCGCGATCAACTTGAACAACGTCGATTTGCCCGCCCCGTTCAGGCCGATGACACCCACGCGCCAGCCATCCATGACGGACAGGTTGACGTCTTCAAGGATGGTGCGGGCGCCTATTTTATAGGTCAGGTTGGATATGCTTAACATCGGCTCGGCTCTCTTACGCCGGGTTGATATCAAGAACCCCCGGAAAAAGCAAACAAAACAGGAACTTTTTCCGGTTTCAGCTTAATGCATAATCCGCGAGGAGCACCGGCGCGGACGCCGCCGGTTTCAGCGTGTCGAGCAGCGGGCCGAGCAGGCTGCTCGCGCCGATGCGGAATGAATCGGGACGGACGATATTCCATTCGGCCACGGAACGGGCCAGCGTCATATACCGCGCACAATCATCGACCGTCCTGATGCCGCCGGAGATTTTCACGCCGACGGGCCGGAATGCCCGGTGCGCTTCATCGAGCAGCACGGAAGCGGCCTCCAGCGTCGCCCCGCCGCCCGGATGCTTGCCGGTGGAGGTCTTCAGGCAATCCGCGCCCGCGCGAATGGCGAGCTGGCACGCGGCGCGCAATTCATCCGCTTTTTTAAAGGAAGCGGTTTCGAGGATGACCTTCATCGTCACCCCCTCGCCGCAGGCATGGCGGCAGGCGCGCAGCATATCGGTCACGTAATGGCGGCGGCGGGCGCGAAAATCGTCATGCGCCAGAACGATATCGATCTGGCGCGCACCGGCGGCCACCGCCCTGGCGGTATCTTCCGCCGTGGTTTCGGCCGTGGCCGGATCGTCACGCATGGTGCGTTTATGGCCGTGGGGAAAATTGATGACCGCGGCGATCACCAGCGCATCGTCACGTATGGCTTTTTTCGCCGTGGCGACATAAGCCGGATAAATGCACACCGACGCGAGCCGGTTGTTTTTGGCGATATCGCAGAGATCGAAAATATCCCGATCCGTTTCCTGCCCCGTCAAAGACGTGAGATCGAAACAATCGAGCGCCTGACGCGCCGTTTCGCGGGTGCCCACAGCATGCCGCGCCATCGCGACCTTGAATTTCATTTTTGCGTCCAGCTGCATGCCATGATCCTGCGGTTAAGGGGTGTTCGGGATATTCCCGCGCGTGACGGCGTAAGGGCGGTTCATCGCGGATATCCTGGTTTTCGACGGGTTGAAATAGACCATGCCGCGTTCGGGATCGCGCGGATCGACGGCGGCGAAATCGATGATCCACACGCGGCTGTGGGGCGCGCCCTGATCGATGTTCTTATCGGCAAACCATGTCTGGACCGTGCCCAGCATTTCATCGGCGGTGGGAAAGCCATAGCGCTGCGCATCATCGTCGTCCATGGCGGCAAGATCAGCCACCGACGCATTGCGCACGCGCGTGATGTCGGTCGTCAGTTCCCACCCGGTGGGAAGAAGATCGGCGCCGTCCGCCTCCAGCAGACGCACCGCGCCGCTGGCAACCGACAGGCCGTCATCACGCAGGACGATCCCCGCGACGGCACCGTCGTAACTGGCCAGACGCGGATCGATCAGGCCTTCGAAATGACGGCGCGGGATTTTCAGCGACTGTGCGCTCATATCGACGGCGCGTATGTCACATATATTATACGGCCCCTCCCCGATCAGGGCCGTGAGCGTGCCGGGCGCGGGCGGGCGAAGATTGGATTCTTCGTAGCGCGCGCCGACTTTTTTATAAAAATCGGCCCTGACGCCGCCCGGCGGCGGCGTATCCGTGACCAGCGCCTTGGCCAGATGCTTGCGCCGCGCCGTCGACGATCCGACCAGCACGATTTCAGACCCGTTCTGCAGCGCATGCGCCAGGCTTTTCCTGTTGAAGGCACCGGAAAGGTCGGCCAGCCATACCGGTTTGCCGCTGACGGGATCGAGCGGCGGATTGTCGAGGTAGCGGTCCGGGACCGTCAGGGAAATCGCCGTGGCGGGTTCGATCTGATAATCGGTTTTATGAATCGCGCCGCCGGTTTCGGGATCAACGCCCGCGATGATTTTGTGATAGAGGGAAAATTCAGGATAGCGGATTTTCCTTTCATCCAGATAGCGGCGGTAGCTGCCGAGGCTCGCCTGCGCGTCGTGATGTTTGAGCATGAATGTTTGCCAGACGCCGGGCGCGCGTTTTTCAATGGCGCGGATGTCGTCGTCCATCAATTCGTTGTTCAATATTTTCTGATACTGGCGTTCGGCCTCGGCCAGCGTCAGGAAACGGTCCTTGCCGTTAAGGGCGGGAATGCCGTGATGGCGCAGGAATTTGACGGCGTCGAGCTGCTCGTTGATTTCAAGCCCGAGCAGGCGGCCATAACCCAGCCCTTCGATAATCCGGTCGATGATCGACGAGGTGACGTTCAGCCGTTCGTGACAGATGCGCAGATTGCCCGCCGCGTAATCGCGGTCGATGCGCCATTCGGGCCATTTGCGCACCGTTTCATGCGGGATGCGGTGGGCGTTGCCGTCTTCGAACCAGAAATGGTGCCCGATGTCGTATATCTCGCCCCGCGCGAAATGGTTGCGGGCATAGAACATCAGTTTCAGAAGATAACGCGTCGCCGTCGCCTTATCCTCGACAGGCGCGTCGGCGGGCGGCAGGAGCGGGCCGTTATTCTCTTTGAGTTTCTTATTGAGGTTTTTTATTTTCGCCATGAACGCGGCGGCGGATTCACGCGCCGAAAAAGAATCCGGATCGGCGGGATCGAGAAGGACGTCGATGTCCGGCTCGATCGCCTTCAGCCAGAAACCCTTGACCAGCATGGCGTGGCGGCGGGAATCCTGCGCCATGCGCTCGATGCGGTTCTGCACCATGTGGATCTGCACGTCCTCGCCTTTTTCCGGGTCGTACATTTCCAGCGTGGAGAAGGTGAACAGTTCTTCTTCCGGCTGCGCCAGCGTGAGAACTTCCGGCCCCTGCAGGCGCGGCTGCGCCATGCGCAGGCCGGCCATCACCCTGTCGATGAAATCCTGATCGCGCAGATATTTCGCGCGGCGGTGCAGCTCGGGCCATTCAAGCCCGTCGTTGAACCCCGCGGCGAAGCCCGTGCCGACATCGAGAAGGCGGGGCGATTGGTGCGTGCGGATGATTTTATACGGGCCGTTCTGGTCGCTGCGGCTGTTCTGGATCAGGCTGGCATGTTCGGCGGCGCTGAGGTCCTTGAGTTTCTTGCCGTTGAAATAGAATGTCTCCGGGTTAACGCCGAGATTGAAAACCAACGCGACCTTCGGGTTGTGGCGGTATTGATCGGCGCCGATCAGGGTAATCATCTTTCCCGTGACGTAAGGATAGCTTTTATCGACATAGGCCATGACGGGATGGTTGCCGAAAGACCCGCGTTTTTCCGTCAGGCGGTCGATGACATCCTGCCAGACGACGTTGCGTTCCATCTGCCGCAGGATATCGGGCACCTGACGGCGCATATACTGCATCATCCCGGCCAGCGCGACGGCGTCGCGGAACGCGCCGTGAAGCTGTTCGATATCGGGGAACGACCCGTCGGGCAGCGTGACGCCTTCGAGGATGTGGCGCAGGTCAGAATCGATATGCGTGTTCGCCTTGAGGATATCGCCCTGCGAAAAAGACAGGGTTTTACGGCCCGTGAGCGGATCTATCTTATAGGCAGGCATGATCCCCTGCTCGCCTTTCGGCCCGGCGGCGTAGGCCGCTTCCACCACGCGCAGCGCGTCGAGCCTGAATTTCCCCATCTGCGCCAGATGCGTGACGAACACATTTTCCGCGCCCGCCATGTGCAGGAGCGTCCACAGCCACTGGTCATCGGCGTTTACGTTGTTATAGCCGATGGCCATCGCGGAAATGTTGCGCTTGATCCACTGCCCGCTCTGCGCATCGAAATAATAGAATTTTTTCAGGTTTTCATGGATGCGGATGTAATTCCAATCAACCTTCCCGGCATCGTCGAGCACGGGATAGGCGTAATAACGGTGCGCGTTCCCGTCCGGCGCCTTATACGTGCCGACGCGGCAGGCGCGCAGAAGCGTGTCGGAAAAAGGCGCTTCGTGGAGATTGCTGGCGTAGCGGAAAAACCGCATGATGCGGCCCGCGAGAATATATTGCGGGTCGCCTTCGGCCAGGCGTTCTTCGTTCAGGCGCTGTATCACCCACGCGAAGGGCGACACCACGGCATAGGGCGAAGGCTTGCCGCGATAATCCGCCGTGTGAAGGATATTGCCGGCCAGATCGGTGATGACTCCGCCGAACTGGGTAATCTCCGCGAAGCGTTTGTCGAGATCGGTGGTTTCGGTGTCGTAATAGGCATCGAACAGGATGCCTTTTTCAACCTTGTGGGCGATGTCGGATTTACGCGCGAGCTTTCCCGATTTTAAAAAGTCGGAAGGTTTATTGATCTTCGTCATGGCCGGTTTCCCTTACGCGACCAGAACCGGGTGGTTCGGGTCCCACGGCGGCGTCGCCAAGGGTTCAAGGCCGCGGCAGGTGCGGCGCGGCTTGGCCTCGGTGTTCGCCGAACGGTTGGCGATCACTTTCAGCGCCGGTTTTTTCCGTTCGCGGCGGCGGATGTCTTCGGCGTCTTCCATGCCGAAATGCGTTTCAAACCGTCCGCCGACGCTGCCGCGCAGGCCCATTTCATGGTGCGGGGAACGGTCGTCAAAATTGAACACGCGCGTGGCTTCGAGCTGTTTGTTGTAATGCTTTCCGTCTTCGGATTTCTCGCGGGTCAGGACGATCGACGACAATGTCTTGCCGATCGATTGCACGGTATCGGTCGTGATTTCGACCTCCATGCCGTTTTCAAAGATGGCGCCCGGGTGGTGCCGCCCCTCTTCCTCGATCGTATCGTAACCCGTCAGCACCGCTTCGCGGTCGTCGACGTGGCACAGGCCGAAATATTTCGATTGCAGCTTGCGCAGCCACAGGCGCATGTCGCCGTTACGCTGGTGCCCGGAAGCGTGGATGGCGTAATTCTCGACGAAGATCGATCCGTCGGCCTCGATCACGTCCTGCGCCTGCGCGGGCCCGATGCGTCCGGTGGCGATCAGGTCGGCAATGATCCGGTCGCGGCTGGCACCGGGATTAAGGACGCGCAGATTGTCGTCGAAGGCTTCGAGAACCGTCGCGCCGCGCGAGGCCAGGCGTTTGATCAACGCTTTTTGGTGCGCGGCGTTGCCGGGAATGGCGCTTTGGGCGAAGACGACGACCCATTGTTCAAGGCGGGCGGGACGCGCCGTTTTTATCTTCGCCGGGTCGGCGTCCCAGAAGGACCGCGCATCCGCGAGCTTATAGGTCATGGATTCAAATTCGACGGGGTTGCCCTGCGACCCCGAAAGGATCGCCATAAGCCTGCCCGGCTGCGCGTATTCAAACAGCTCTCGCGCTTTCTTGCCGGTGCGCTGGATATATTCGGTGGGAGAAACGCCGATCGATTCAGCGTGCCACGCCAGATAATCCTTCAGCCCCGTATACCATGACGACGGGCCGAGCACGACCTGCGACGGGCGGACGGCATGATCGGCGATCTGGTCGAGAATACTCTGCCCGGCGTCGGGGCGGTTGACCAGATGCGTATTGACGCCCCATTTATTGGCGATTTTGAACAGATCCTCGACCGCCGAACCGAAGGCCGTCATCACCCGCCCGGTCCGGTTGCCGATGCGCAGCAGCGTTTCGCGCCGCCCGTCATTGGTGCCGATAATGGCGATCCCCGCATGTTTATCGGGAAACCATTGCGTGAGGATGTGCGTGAGGTTGTCTTCGACATCCCGTTCCGTCGCGCCACGCCCTTCACGCTTGATCGAGGTGCCGTCGAGTTCGGTATAGGTCGGAACAAGATGCACGGGATCGAGATCCGGTTCCCGCGCCAGCATGCAGGCGGCGGGGTTCCAGAACGGGCTGTCGTTGATTTTAAGCCATTCGGCATCGTACCGCATGTCGCCCAGATACATATAGGAACCAAGTATTTGTTTGTCGTGACGGCCATACACCACGCACGGCGTGTTGCGCGCGGAGTGCGGCATCGCGTCGACGCCGTGAAGGACGCTCATGCGCAGGACGTTGTTGTTGTCGCGGATATCGATGATATTCGTCCCCTGCATGAAAGCGACGGACGGGCGGCGGGGATCGTCCTTGCGGATGCCGGCTTTATTGAGTTTGATATTGTACATCTCATGCACTTCCGGCGTCATGTGCAGCGTGTGATCCGGCCCCAGCATGCCGCGCTTGATATACGGGATCAGTGTGTCCAGGTGGTCGATATGGTGGTGGGTGATAAGGCTGTGGCGGCAATATTTCAGTTTTTCGACCAGATCGGGATGCCCCGCGCTCCATTCCGAATTCTGCCGGATGAGGTAGGAGCCCCAGTCGAGAATGATGCCGACCTTGCGTATCTCGCCGCTTTTTTTGTCTTTCCACTGCACCTCGACGGTTTTACAGTTCCCGCCGATATCCTCGCCGATGCCGGGATAAATTTCGCGCAGGTTGTTGCCGCCGACGGACGTCATGACCACGCGCCCTTCCTTTTCCGGCGGTGCGGACGTCGTCGAGACCACGTCGAGCATGCCGTACGTCGCCAGATGGTCCTGCATGCGCGGATAATCGCGCGCGTTCAGCATGTCGGTGTGGGTGAGGTTCAAAACCCCCATCGCCGCCATGTTCTCGCGCAGGTCGAAGCGGGATATGGTTTTATCCATCAGGGAAAATTTCTTGATGCGGATCGTCGGGCGTTTGTCTTTATCGGCAAGTTTCCAGTGCGCGGCGGCGATCAGGCGGATATTGTCGTTTGAGGCGATTCCGTCGGCGGGGCGCTGGGTGATGGAGAGTTTCCTTCCCTTCTGCTTTTTACCGCTGTTCGAAAAATCGGACGACATTTCAAAACGCCGCCCGATCTGAGGAATAACCCCGCGCACGCGCATGAAATCGCGCCCGACATAGGAATGATCGACATCCAGCGTGTTTCGGCGCATGCCGATCAGCGGCATGAACGCTTCCTGCGGCAGGTACAGATCCGGCTTTTTCCTGCTGCCCGCGTGAAGATTGAAATTGGGCACGGCGGAAAAATGAATCCGGCTTTGCAGGCTGAACCCCGGCAGCGGCAGGCTTTCGCCGATGATATTTTCGAGATTGCAGTCCTTGAAAATCGTCGCGACCGGCGGGAGTTGCGCCCCGGTATCGCGCAGGCTGACATGGATGCGGCGGATCGCTTCGAGCACGATGTCGATATTGCCGGGCACGTGAAGGCTGACGTCACGCCCGAGTATCCAGAGGTTTTTGATATCCGTCTTGCCGTTTTTACCTTCGTGGGTTTCCAGTTGGAAAAGATGTTGTTTTTCATACCGGCCGTCGGGATAGATCAGCCAGTAGCGCAAATCCAGTTCACGGATGAAACCCTGTTTGTTGAATACGGAATCGGATATCAGCGCGATCCCGCCGAGCGTGCGCGGGTCGATCTCCCCCTTGTCGATATAGAGTTTCTTTTTCCCGTACGCCTTATGGCTTTGCGGCGCGAGCCCCAAATCTTCAAGCAAAGAATCCTGCCTGCTCATCCGTCCCCCTACTTATACTTACTCAATACCTTACTCGTTTTACTTTTTTATCCGCCGTAGCGGTATGTGATGCCGTGATCGTCCGATACGGCAGGACCCGCGCGGCGCGCCATGTCGCCGTGCGCGTTCAGCCACGCATCCCGGTATTCCTGTTTCAGCCCGGTAAAATCCCTGTCGCTCCACAGCCAGACCCAGTTTTTCATGAGATCGGCCTGCGTTTTCGCTTTCGTCGCCTGTATATCGTGCAGGCCGCGCGTGAATTCGCCCTGGTTCTGCACCTTCTGCAATTCGAAGCGACCGCCGTTGAACATCGGATCGACAAGGCCGTCATAGAGTTCGATCATCCGCGCCAGCGTGAGCGAGACATGCCGAACGCCCATCTGCTCCAGCGTATCGCTGTCCCGCTCGGCGATGTATTTTTTGATCTCCGGGTCGCTGTGCAGCCTGTCCAAACAGGCGCGCAGCGCGTCGTAGCGGCGGAAGAGAGAAATGGTGCGCCCCTCTTCGTCCAGCACGGTAATTTCGGTGTCGTTACCGGCGGGCCGCGTGATTTTTCCGAACTCGATCTTCGTCGCCTGCAACATCATGCGCGCGGAATCTTCGGACGCTTCCCAGCCGTTCTGGAACGTTATGTGCGTGTAGCTCCGGCGCAGCATTTCCATTTCGATGGCCAGACGGAAATCCGACGACGGCCCCGCCGGGCCGGGTCCGGCCAGCATCGGACGCAGGCTCCGTATCGCATCGTTGATGATTTTCACCTGCGGCGCACCGAAAACGGCGACGGGCAGGCCTTTATCGTCATGCCGCTGGTCTTCGGCGATCTGTTTGGCATGCTTGAGGTTCGGCTCCCCGACGCTGCCCTTGAAATGGCGCCCCATCGCGCCCGGCAAAAGGGAAAGATCATGCACGCGGTGCGCTTGCGCCGCGGCAACGCCGCGCTCGCCGCGCTTCATATCGAAACGCACGCCCCGATAATCCGGCGAGTCGTGCGGCAGCAACCCGGTTTCCAGCACACCGACCGTGACGCGCGCCAGATCCTGCATCATTTCATCGAGATTTTCGTAAGGATGATCGATCCATATTTCATCCGCCGGGCGCGGCTTGAACGGCGCGTCGTTGAAATCGTGCTGGCGGCGCTGCGGGCGGTAAGCGCCGTGAAGGGGCCCGCGTTTTTCAAATGCCTCGTCCGGCTTGCGGGCGGCGGGCAGCGTATAGGACCACAATTCCGCGGCCGTTTTGACCGGTATGTTACGGCGCTGCCACGCGACGCTATTCTGCCCGATATCGCCGGGGCGCAGCGCCGCTTTCTTCTGCGCACGCGCATAATCTTCCGGCAGACCTTCGGGACGGATCAGATGCGGGCAATATTCCAATAAAAAAGGCTCAATCTTATCGATGAGCCTTGAGAATTCATGAATCTCGCTTTGCTTGGGGTCGCGGATCAGCGGCGCGAGCGAGTCGAGCGCGAGAGGAACTTCCTGCCGCGCGTTATACGCCGGGTCGGTGCGCATGCGGTGGATATTAAAAAGGCGCGCCACGGTGCGGCACGCCTCTTCCGTCGCGATCCCCTGCGGGGTCCATCGCAGGATGTTCTGGACCACCGGCTTCACGCAATCGAGCAGCGTCGCGGGATAAAGGCTGTGCGTTTCTTCGTCATAAAGGCGCATGTCCATGACGCCGTCCGGGCGCAGCGGATGCAGCCCGAAGCGAATATAATTTCCACGCGCCATTTCCAGCACGGAATTGCGCGAATTCGCCCAGTCGGACGTGTGGATCGGCAGGCGGTCGCGTTTTTCCGCGGAGCCTGCCTGCGCCAGTTCGATTTCTTTCACCACACGGTCGACCGCCGGCATGTCAAGACGCACATCATCAAGAATAAAGCCCGCGCAGGAATCAATCACCATGTTCCAGAACGACATATAATCCGCGCCGTCGAACGGCAGGCCGCCCGTAAGCTTTCGCCCGCTGCCCTTGGAGAAGACGCGCGTCGTGCCTTCGAACGCCGACGGCGTCACCATATACATGCCGGGGTAGAGCGGCTGAACCTTGTGCGCGCGCGCAAGGCTGCGCAGGCTGTTATCGACGATGTTGTGCCAGGTGTGTTTCTCGCTGCCGATCACGCGGGCGAGTTTGTCCGACGTGTGATGATCGCGCATGACCGCGTCGAGATGCGGGTTGGTCCCGCTCGAAATCGCGCAGTTTTTATAGCAGAGCGGCATGTGGCCGTATGTTTCGCGGAAGGCCGTAATCGCCAAGATAACCAGCGCTTTGACCGCGTCGACCTTCCCGCCATAGCGGGCGTAATGGGCGCGATACCAGTCATCGTAATACTGGTGGAATACTTTGTCTTTTGCGGAAAATTGAGAAGAATCTAAGTAATCGGCGGAATCCGACTTATATTTAAAAGTACCATCAAAATATTGATGCGCAATATCGTAATAAGAACTCACCATAAAGAATCCCTTACGGTTATAAATACTTAAACTATACTTTTATATTGGGCCTATAGTAGCGCGGTTTCCTCGTTTTGCAAGGCTTAAATTACATTTATCGAATGTTTTTTGCACTGCAGAAAATCTCAATTTTTTGATGGCAAAAACCAAAACTCAACCACAGGCTGAGCCGCTCTTCCGCCCCGCCCCGCCGCCCGTGTTGTAAAGACGCAACAGCCGATTCTTTGTGAAGAAAAATTCGCGCGCTGAATCCATATGGACATCAAAACGTGCCATTCGCATTTTCATGCCGGAATATTTCAACGATGAAAGCGCGCGTGAAACAGACTTGCGCAAACGCGGAAATATGCCGTGTAAAGCGTACCAAAACGCTCCTACTTAACAGGAGAAATTTCCAATTACACGTTGCGCCAAAGGCGTTTGCCGGTATCATGCTATTGTATATCAATTCGCGCATTCTAATTTTCTTACTCCTTATACATGAGGTTATCCGTGACCCAGGACATTCAAAAGCGTCTGGAATTTTCACAAATCAATGCTGAAACCCGTCAGGCCCTGGCCGAGATGAAACCCGTCGTGGCCAAGCACCTGCCCGATATTCTCAAAGGCTTTTACGAACACATCAAACACTACCCGGAACTCGCGAACATGTTCGGCGGACAGGCCGGCATGGACCGCGCCCGGTCGATGCAGGAAAGCCACTGGGACGGCATCCTGGACGGCACGTTCGCCGCGGAATATGTCGAAGCCGTGGAAAAAATCGGCCGCCGTCACAATATTATCGGGCTGGAACCCAAATGGTATATCGGCGGGTATTCGTATATCGCCACGCATCTTATCCAGGCGATGCTGCAGGAGCATCTGAGCGGTTTGTTCGTCGGCGCGAAACGGGACGATCTGACCCGTGCGCTGACGGCGTTCATGAAAGCGCTGCTGCTCGATATCGACCTGGCCATTTCGACCTATCTCGATGCGGCCCGCGAAGACCGCAGCGCGCTGATGGAAAATCTTTCCACCAGCTTTGAAAGCGATGTGCAGAATATCGTCACGGCCCTGCTCGATTCCAGCGAAAGAGCCTCGGCGAACGTGCAGACCGTCGCCGCCGCCGCCGAAGAGTTGACGGCGTCCATCCGTGAAATTTCGATGCAGGTGTCCCACACGGCCGCCAGCACGCGCGAAACGGCGCAGATTATCGAAGAGACGAGCCAGCAGGTCATGCGCCTAGATGAATCGGCCGCCAAAATCGGCCAGATCGTCGACATGATCCGTGATATCGCCGACCAGACCAATCTTCTCGCGCTGAACGCGGCGATCGAAGCGGCGCGCGCGGGCGAAGCCGGAAAAGGCTTTGCCGTGGTCGCCGCCGAAGTCAAAAATCTCGCCGGTAAAACGGCCGACGCGACCAAGGAAATCGTGGCGCAGATCGAAACGATCCAGAAGGAAACACGGCAAACCGTTTCCGGCATGGAAGAAGTCGTCCGCAAGATCACGAGCGTTCAGGAACGGTCCGCCAGCGTCGCGTCGGCGGTGGAACAGCAGCAGGCGGCGACCGCCGAAATTTCACGCAGCGTCCATCAGGCATCCGGCGGAACGCAGGACACCACGCGCCAGACGCGCATGCTGAAATCCAAGGTCGACGGATTTTTGTCGCAATTGAAAGAAAGCGCCGAAGGCAATGTCCGCCAGCATGCGGAGCGCCCGCGCGATAAAATGAGCGCCTGAACGCCAGAGTGAATTTCAAACTTCGTTAAAAAGGAAAAAATCTTGCCTATCGATATGTCTATCCCCGTGTTGATCGTTGACGACCAGAAAACCATGCTGCGCATCATCCATTCCCTGCTCAACCAGATCGGTTTCGCCAACGTCGTCGAAGCGATGAGCGGTCCGCAGGCGATCGAACTCATGCAGCAAAAGAAATTCGGCCTCGTTCTGTCCGACTGGAACATGGAGCCGATGCAGGGGCTGGATTTTTTAAAACATATCCGCGCCGAAGGGAACGACGTCCCCTTTATCATGATCACCGCCGAAAGCGCGGTGGAAAACGTGGTCGCCGCGAAACAGGCGGGCGTCAACAACTACATTATCAAACCGTTTAACGCGGCGACGCTGAAAGCGAAAATCGAGGCCGTCCTGCAACGGGCGGCATAACATATAAGGAACGTGACGATGACGCAGCAAGACCACGACACACGCGCAAAACGCCTTGGCGACATTCGCCGTGAAGCGCAGGACGCCCTTGCTGAAATTCAGTCCGCTTTCGATCGCGTTTTCGACGCCTGCGACGCCGTCGGCGCCCAGACGCAGGGCAACGCGCGCGTCGCGGAAGAACTGTCCCGTATTTACGAGGCCGGCGCGATACAGGATGTCGTGCGGCAGCGTCTTGAAAAAATCGCGCGCATCGTCGCGCGCATCGAAAACCCGTCCCTGCCGGAGGACGATCCCCTTCTCGCCGGTCCGCAGACCGGGGACGCGGACCGGCGGCAGGAAGAAATAAACCGCCTGTTGAAAGATTCCGATTAGCGCCTGATCATGGATGAGTTCATTGGTGAATTTATTGTTGAAACGCAGGAGGGACTGACCGCGCTCGATACGGCGCTGGTGACGTTCTCCGCGCAGCCGAATGACAAGGACCTCCTCGACAAGATTTTCCGCACCTTGCATACGATCAAGGGAACATGCGGTTTTCTTGGGCTGGCGCGTCTTGAAAAGACGGCGCACATCGCGGAAACGCTGCTCGATAAATTCCGCAAGGAAGACCGGCATGCGACGCCGGACGACGTGAACCTGATTTTATCCGCGATGGACCATATCCGTTTTCTGGTCGACGCGATCCAGCGGGACGGGCGCGAGCCGGAAGGCGACGACAGCCGGTTGATCGCGTCGCTTCAGGCCGCCGTCGACGGTACGGTGCCCCCGCCCGCCGCGCAGGATATGGCCACAGTGACGGAATCCGAACAGATGCCGTCTGCTTCGCTGCCCGCACCCACGGGCGGCGACGGGCAGAAGGATCTTTCAGCGGCAGCGCCCGTGCCCGAGCAGGCCAGCCAGTTCCTGCGCATCCATGTCGATGTTCTCGAAGAGATGCTGGCCATGGTGTCGGAACTGGTCCTGACGCGCAACCAGCTCAACCAGATCGTCCGCGGCATCCGGAACGACGTGCTGGATACGTCGCTGCAAAAACTCGATAGCACGGTTTCCGACCTGCAGAATTCCGTGATGAAGGCGCGCATGCAGCCGATCGGCAATGCGTGGGCGAAGTTTCCGCGCATCATCCACGACATCGCGCGGGAAACGGGCAAGAAGATCCAGCTCGACCTGTCGGGCGAGGAGACGGAAATCGACCGCCAGGTCCTGGAGATGATCAAGGACCCGCTGATGCATATGGTCCGTAATTCCGCCGATCACGGCATCGAGATGCCGGAGGAGCGCCGCGCGGCGGGCAAAAAAGAAACCGGGATTGTTTCCCTGTCCGCGCGCCACGAACGCGGCTTTGTCATCATCGATATCCGCGACGACGGAAAAGGCCTTTCGCTTGAGAAGATCAAAAAGACGGTGATCGCCCGGGGCATAGCGACGGAAGAACAACTGGCGGGGCTGCCCGAAAAACACATCCTGTCGTATATTTTCGCGCCCGGATTTTCGACGGCGGAGAAAGTCACGGCGATTTCCGGGCGCGGCGTCGGCATGGATGTCGTGCGCACCAACATAGAAAAAATCGGCGGGACGATCGACCTTCAGTCGACGCTGGGCAAAAGCACGCATTTTTCCATTCATATCCCGCTGACGCTGGCGATCGTGCCTACGCTGCTGGTCCGGGCCGGGGAAGAGCGTTACGCCATTCCGCAGCGCGCGGTGCAGGAACTCATTCATGTCAGCCCCAAGACGACGGAAAAAATTGAAACCCTCGGCGATTTTCCGGTTTTGCGGCTGCGGGAACATATCCTGCCGCTCGTCCATCTCGACACGATGCTCGGGGGTTCACCGGGCCGCCCCTTCCCGGACGAGGGATATATCGTCGTTCTTTATACCGGGTCCGCGCATTACGGTCTGATCGTCGATTCCGTGATCGGGACAGAGGAAATCGTGGTCAAGCCCCTGCCCTCGGCGATGCGCGGCCTGTCCCTTTTCTCCGGCAATACCATTCTCGGCGACGGCAGGGTCATCATGATTCTCGACCCCGGCGGCATCGCCACTCAGGAAAAGCTGTCCGAACGCGAAATCGAAAGCCCGTCCGCCTTCATCTCGGATGAAGAAGATACGATGGACAAGACGGAGCTTCTTATCTTCCGCGCCGAAGACGACACGCCCAAAGCCGTGCCCGCTTTCCTTGTCACGCGCATCGCGGAATTCAAACGCAGCGATCTCGAGCGCAACGGCGAGAAGACCGTGGTGCAGTATCAGGGCCGCCTGATCGCCCTGCATGCGCTGGGCGCGCTGCCGCAACAAGGCGATATCATCAAGGCGCTGATTTTTTCGGACGACCGGATGGACAGGGTGTTCGCCGTGGCGATCGAAAAGACCGAGGATATCGTTTCCGCGATCGTAGAGATCGAGGAGATCGGGCGCCGCCCCGGCTATCTGGGATCGGCGATCATCAACGGCCGCGCGACCGATATTCTCGATATCAATTATTTTACCGGCGAAGACAACTGGCTTCCGGCGGACATGAAAAACGTGCGCGACGACAAAAAACGGCGCATCCTTCTTGTCGATGACAGCGTCTTTTTCCGCCACATGCTGCAACCCATGCTGAGCCTTGCCGGGTATACGGTCATGGTCGCGCCCGGCCCGGTCAGCGCGATGGGGCTGTATGACCGCGGCATGGATTTCGACCTGATCATCAGCGACATCGAAATGGAAGAGATGGACGGCCTGTCCTTCGCCGAAAAGGTCAAGGCGGACACGCGGTGGAAAGACACGCCGATGGTCGCCCTGTCGTCACGCGCCACGCCGCAGGATAAAGAGATCGGGTACAGCAAGGGTTTTTCCGCCTATGTATCGAAATCCGACCGCGATGCGTTATTATCGACCCTGCGCAACGTTTTTGAAAAAACGAACAAGTCGGAGCAGAAATGACGCAGACCGCTTCCAAACTCCTGAGCGTTTCCATCGGCGAACAGCAATTCGGGTTGAACGTGAACTGCGTCAACACCATCCTTGTCCGCAAGGAATCCACGCACGTGCCGCAGGCCGGAGAGCGCGTGGCCGGCCTTATCAATCTGCGCGGGCATATCGTCATGCTGGTCGATGTCAAAACGTGTCTCGGGCTGACGGGCGGCGACAATGCCCGCATGAACGTCACGGTGGATCACGGCAATGAAATATACGGGCTTCTGTTCGATTCCGTCGGAAACCTTGTCGATGTCGATTTGCAGGATATGGAGCCGGTGCCGGCCGTTCTCGACGACCGCTGGCGCGGCATGGCGACGGGTATTTTCCGCCAGGCGGACAGCCTTTTGATCATGCTGGACCCGGCGCGGCTGATCGACAAGGCAAGCCAGGGGGGCGAGAGCGCATGATCAAGGTCCTTCTGGTCGACGATTCATCGGTCATACGCGCCTATCTGCAAAAGATCATCGACGCGCAGGACGGCGTGTGCGTCTGCGCCACGGCCGAAAACGGGGAACAGGCCATACAGCTCTACCGCGACATGCATCCTGACATCGTGATTATGGATGTGGAGATGCCCGGTCTCGACGGCATAGAGGCGTTGCGCCAAATTCTGACATTCGATACGCGGGCGCGGGTTATCATGTGTTCGGCCTTCACACAGGCGGGCGGAAACGTCACGATGAAAGCGCTGGAGATCGGCGCGGTCGATTATATATTGAAACCCACGACCGGATCGGAAGAATCCTCAGCCGATCTGTTCAGCCAGTCGCTGATCAGGAAAATCCGCAGCAGCGTCCGCAAACCGCCCGCGCAAGACGTCCCTTATACCGCTTCCTCTCCTGCGGCACACGCCGTTCAGGGGCCGATTACACTGCGCCCCTCCCCGGCAGGGTTTTCCAAAGCGGATATCATCGCGATCGGCAGCTCGACAGGCGGCGTGCAGGCCTTGTTCGCGTGTCTGGAAGGATTGGGAACGAAACATCCCGGCGTTCCGATTGTCATCACCCAGCATATGCCCGCAACATTCACAAAAATTCTGGCGGCGCATATCGAACAAAAGACCGGCCTTTCTTCTGCCGAAGCGGAAGAGGACATGGCCGTCGAAAACAACCGTGTTTATATCGCACCCGGCGGGCGGCATATGGAGATCGTGCGGAAAAACGGCACGCTGAGCATTCATTTGTCCGACGACCCGCCGGAAAATTTCTGCCGGCCTTCCGTCGACCCGATGGTCAGAAGCCTGTTATCCGCCGACATCCCGCACATTCTTACGGTCATTCTGACAGGCATGGGAAGCGACGGCTTCGCCAGCGCCAAGACAGCGGTGGAGCAAGGGCACATGCTGATCGCGCAGGACGAAGCGACGAGCATCGTCTGGGGCATGCCCGGCGCCGTGGCCATGGCGGGCCTCTGTCATGCGGTGCTGCCGCTGGACCGGATCGGCCCTTATATAAAAAGATACCTGTAACGCGTGTCAACGTGTGACGTATGCGCCCTTCCATTCCGGGTGGGCGCCGTACTCTTCCGTGAGGTAAGACAGAACTTCTGCCGACCCGGTCATCAGGTAGCCGGGATGACGCGACACGCGGCGCAACGCCGACAAAATGCCTGTCTTTTGCTTTTCA
The DNA here is from genome assembly GCA_964409255.1 of uncultured Pseudobdellovibrionaceae bacterium. Classification (GTDB taxonomy): domain Bacteria; phylum Pseudomonadota; class Alphaproteobacteria; order Micavibrionales; family Micavibrionaceae; genus CAYPCP01. Next base: position 2,916 of record CAYPCP010000019.1, on the reverse strand, counting down.
TCAAAATAGATCAGGACGTTCCGGCACAAAATGACATCGAACGGACCAATATCCGCCGGCATGCGCAAGAGGTTGAGCGGTTGAAACCGGACCATCGCGCGCAGGGAATCGGCGATGTGCCATTGACCGTTTTCCTGCCGGAAATAACGTTCCCGCATCTCCGCGGGCAGGCCGCGCCCCGTTTCAAAATCGGAATATACCCCTTGTTTTCCGCGTTCGATCATTTCCTCGGAAAGATCCGTCGCCAGAATGTCGAAACGCCAGCCGGGATATTGATCTTTCACGCTGTCCAGCGTCATGGCCAGCGAATAAGGCTCCTGCCCGCTGGAACAGGCCGCACACCAGAACGTCAGCGTACGCGCCGCCTCCCCCGCTGTCAGCGCCGGCAGGATATGGTCCTTTATATTTTTAAACGGCGTTTCATCGCGGAAAAACATGGTTTCGTTGATCGTCATCGCCTGCAGAAGAACCGCCGCCTCCCTGCCCGACGGCGCAGCGGACAATGCCCCAACCAACGCCGCACTATCGACACACCCCGCCGCCAGAAGAATCCCATCGAGCCGCGAAAGAAACACGTGCTCATTATCCCGACTCAACTGATACCCGGAATGCTCTTTCAAAAACCGAGCAATAAAATCAAAATCAGACAAGGTTATCGTATTCTTCATATCAAAAATTTAAAATGTCACGGGGCGGTATTGGGATTGAACCAACGACCCCTTGCCGTGACATTCCCCCAACTCCCTAATTCATTGGAATGCACTTTAGCACACTTTAATGCACCGAAAAGCCCCGTTTTCTGCGGTTTGTGGGGCTTTCAGCGTTTGCACTCTCGTGCAGCGGAATGTGGTCCTATAATTCATATTGAAATTTAAAACGGCAAGCACGCGGTAAACACAGAATATTTAATTTAGGTTTATTCTGCTTTTGTATTTTTTACAAAAGCTTCTTTTGCTATTAGATTTTCATGACTACGATCTAATAAATGCATAGGGTTTAAATTATCTAAAAGAGAAAATTCCTCAGTCAATTTTCTAAAATTATCTCCCTGCTCAGTCATACAATTATAAAAAAGCATTAATAACTCTTGATCTGATAATTGTGAACGGATCAAGCGTAAATATGTATCATCGCAAAATGGACTCTCTTTGACAAAACGCACGACATTGTAAAGATAACGAAAATAATGAGCTAAAATTCTATTTCTTGTATTCCAAAAAACTTTATAGGCGGATCGAATAGTTTCCTTAGGGTTTCCTGTGTAAGGCGCACCTTTTTTGCTTAATTTAATTTTATAAATATCGCTTAGTTCTGTGTAAAATAAATTAAAACATTCTCTTCCGCGAAAAACTTCCTCCGTTTCATTTTCTCCGTCAACTACGACAACTTGAAGAGATTCAACTATTGTGTTGTGTAAGGTTAGCATCTGAAAAAAAGTTGCTTCAAAACTTTGTTTGTTTATTGCTGTGTGTTGTAACTCTAAAGCGTTGGCTGAGCGCTTAAATTCCTCTCTGGCTTCTCTTAGTTCTGTTTTTTGAAGCACTATTGTTATTAATAATCCTGTAAAAGTAATAAATGTCAGAATGGGATTTAATGTTCCTCCTAAGAAATCTCCCCAAGCCCCAATTTTATCCATTTCATTCATGCCCAATACCAGGGCAAAAGCAATATTAATAAAAAAGATAAGAATTAAAGAGACGAATGCGTATGAAAAAAGCTTATATAGCGCATTTTCTGTTCTAATAATATCGTCGATACCATCTTTTGATGTTCCGATAATTTCATGGAAATATCTTTTAAAGATGAGATCGATTTTTTTAATCATGATATTAAAACTTTTCTCTAATATAAAAATTTTTGAAATCCGATAAACGCATCGCGGATGCGAGGAATGCCGCCTAAATTTTCAGCGGCGTCGGCGATGGCTTGATATTTGAGCTCTAAAAGATGCGGTAGTTTCTCAAGATCGAGCTCACCTACGCCCTCTTGAACGTACTGGGCAAGGACGAAGTCAAGGAACGCCTGTAGTTTTTCGTCATAGCTTGATAGAATTTGGTCTTTGCGTGTATCGGCGCGCTCTTGTCGTGTGATCGGTGACAATGCAAATGCGATATATGCCAGAATGTCATAGATGTCGCTATTCTGGGCTTCGATCATGCGGCCAATCTCTTTCAAAGCTTCCTCACTAAAGCCTTTATCATTCAAGGCAATGAGTAGGGCCTTACGTGTCTCAGGCTGCCCCCACAACTCTCGCAGCTCGTCTTCATTCTTAAATAGCACAGGCAACTCACCATAAAGCCGTTCTACAAACTGTGCAGCGGACATAGGCTTTCCATCGGGGCTATAGAACATCGTTGCTGACATGTGTTGCAAAGTTCGTTGTTTGCCATTTCCGAGCTTAATGATGACCTTTTCCGGTCTCGGCTCGGGCGTTGGGCCTCCTGTCGGCGGAACGTCGTCACCGCCGTCACCCTCGCCACAAGGCGGGCGTGGCTTCGTGGGTTCCGGGTCGATAGGCTCGCCGTCCCATTCCGGGTCGTTAAAGTGCGCGTAGGCCTTTACAAAGTCATAAATGGTAAAATAATCTTTACCCTCGAAAAGCCGGGTGCCGCGTCCTACGATCTGTTTGAATTCGATCATGGAGTTCACAGGGCGCATCAAAACGATATTGCGCACATTGCGCGCATCGACGCCTGTTGAGAGCTTTTGCGAGGTTGTCAGAATAGTCGGGATGGTCTTTTCATTGTCTTGAAACAGCTCAAGGAACCGCTCGCCCTCTGCTCCATCCTCTGCCGTGACACGAACGCAGTAATCGGGATTAGTGCTTTTCTTAATCTGGTTGATGTAGTCGCGCACTTGGCGGGCGTGTTCTTGCGTTGCGCAGAAAACAATCGTCTTTTCATTCTGATTGATCAT
>CAYPCP010000018.1:10995-21867 GCA_964409255.1 uncultured Pseudobdellovibrionaceae bacterium | reverse complement strand
CGTTGAACGCGTTCTTCGACAGCATGTGCACTTCGTCGATGATGTAAATCTTGTACCGCGCAGAAGTCGGGGCATAGCGCACGCCGTCAAGAATTTCGCGGATGTCGTCCACCCCGGTGCGGGATGCGGCATCCATCTCCATCACGTCGGGATGGCGGTCTTCGGCAATCGCGCGGCAAACGTCGCAATCATCCGTGTTGCCCGTGGTCGGCCCCGCCTTCCCGTCCGGGCCGGTGTAATTCAGCGCCTTGGCAATGATGCGCGCGGTCGTGGTTTTACCCACCCCGCGGATACCGGTCAGCATATAGGCATGCGCGATCCGGCCACTGTCGATGGCATTTTTAAGCGTGCGCACGAGCGCTTCCTGACCCACCAGGTCATCGAAATTCTGCGGACGGTATTTGCGGGCGAGAACGCGGTAGGGAACGGCTTTATCGGACATACCCTATGTGTAGGGCGATTCCCGGCCGATTTCAAACGGAATGGGCACAAGGCGCAGAAAACAGCCATATTTTAATATTTACATAAATTATAAACCGGACATTCTCAGGCAACCAGCACCGGAACGGGTTCGTACTGTTTTCGCGGTTCGTGGAGCGGAACGTGGTCACGCGCCCGTTCAGGTGCCGCCGCCGCAAAAGCGCGATCGAGCGCTTCCTCCTGCGGGTTGAGCATATCTTCGATCCTCGCGGCCATTTCCCGGATTTTCTGGACGGCGATCTGCGCCTGACCCAGCATGCGGCGCGACATCCAGACGCTGTGCAGCGATTGGTGAAAGTTGATCTCGGCTTCGGTCATGTCGCGATACCGCAGGGCGGGATTATCATCGTCACGATGCGGCAGCGCATCGAACCCTTTTTGGGCACGCTCTTCTTTCCAGTTGACCATTTTCCAGCGGTCGTCATGGGAAAGCACCATGGCGGTCGCAAGCTTGCCCGTGAAAGAACCGGTGTTGCCGTAGCGAAGCCATGTATGTTTTTTAACGGGCATGAAGGGTTGCGGTTCATGCGTGTGGCCGCAAAGAACGGCGTTACATTCATGCTCGGTGGCGGAAGCGAGAATGCCCTTGCGGATTTTCTTTTCCAGCGCGGCATGGCTGCGCTTGGCGAAAGACGCGCTCAAACGCTTATCGCTGGAGCCGACATAATGATTGTAAAGCTCCGACAGGCTGACGCGTGCGACGCGGATTCCGGCCCCGGCCTGATAGGCGAAAATGTCGTTGTCGCGCACGGTTTTCTGATCGTAATCGTCGCCGTGCGTCATATAGGTTTTTTGCGCCCCGCTTTGCAGCACCATGTGGCGGCGGTACAGCGAACCGAACAGGTGATGATTGAGAACGCGTTCATCGCGCAGATATTGATCGTGATTACCGGGAATGACGATAACCTTCAGCTCTTCCTCGTTCTGCCGTTGATGCATGAGATCGAGGCAGCGTTTGTGCCATTCGCCGAATTCACCCAGCGATTTATCGTACCCTTCAAAAAAATCCCCCAGAATCACGAGCGTGTCTGAGGGATTGTTCAATAAAAATTCGTAAAAATATTTGGGATGGGAATCGGGCCGGGGAAAGTGAAGGTCCGAAACAACGACCATCTTATGTCGGTTCGACCTTTGCCAGGCGGGAGTGATAAACAGCACGGCGTAAACCTCTTGTTCATACGCATTACACGGCTGAAGCGTGCCTGATTCTTGCAGCGCAGCAAAGATATAAATTCGCGGTTATACGGAAGATACAAAAGAAAGTGGAAGGCCGGGACACGACCCGAAAAATTCACCTGCGGCTGCTGCCTTTCGGCCCTGACCGGGTCCGGCGAGACTTCGCCCGCGCCGACCTTCCGTGCATGGATTTAGGGGTAAGACGGCGCAAAGGCAAGGTTAAAGTTTTTAAGCGCCCTACATGTGGTTGCGCAGGGAGGCATACTGACCCGGGCTGATTTCGCAGGCACGGGCGTTTGCGGAGACGCTGTCTTTCGGGCTGACATGCGTCGTCCCCAGCAAGGAGACGTCACCCCAGATTTCCGCTTCCGAAGCCTTGTTGGCCGCAATGGCCTTTTGAATATCGGCTGCGGTGCATTCCGGTTTGCCTTCAGGCTGCACAGCGGGGGCCGCCAGCAAAGGGCTCGTAATATGAACTGTACGGAACGCCGCGCCCAGCCCCACGGCCGTGCGCACTCCATAATCAACCAGGGCATGGCCCGCACGGACTACGGCAGGCAAGGTTTTGGAAGAAACATATTCAGAAAACATCGACATCGCAGACCACCCTTCTGTACGTCATGGACTCGTTTACAATGATTATGTATAATAATAAAAATTGAAAAAGTCAATCCCTTGCATTCCCTGCGTAAAATGGTTATCAACATTTTCGCTTGATGCAGCGCCGTCGTAGCTCAGGGGTAGAGCATCGCATTCGTAATGCGAGGGTCGGAGGTTCAAATCCTCTCGACGGCACCATTTTCCTCAATAATTTCATATAGATAGGCCCCGTCCGGTTTCCCGGCCCGTATTTATTTATCGCCCTTCCAGCAGCGGGATCAGCGTCCGCGCGCCATAGGCCGAAAGATGGCCGGGGTTGTAATAAAGGCTGTGGCCGTTTTCATGGACGCGGCATTCTTTATCATCGCAGAGCGCCGCGCGCGGATCGATAAAACGCACAGGACCCGACGCGCCGTATGTGCGGATGAAATCGTCGATCGTGCCCGCACGCGCATCCATATAAGGTTTGAGAGGAATGGCATCGGGAAGCCAGAAGGCCTTATACAGCATGCGCAAGGAAAGATAGCGCGGCGGATCAAACGGCGCATAGGGCGTATCGAGGATGACATGCACGGCAATGCCACGGCGGCCAAGTTCATCAAGCGTACGTTTGAAAGCGGCGGAGGCCAGATTGGGATACGTGTCTTTATACGCGCCATACCACGGCGTATCGCCGAATACGTAATTATCGCCGTTGATGTAATGAATCCATTTCCCCGCCAGATACACGGTTTTAATATTGCCGCGATCGATCAGCGATAAAACGCGGTCGTTAAACCCGGCGCAATCGAAGCTTTTTTCTTCCTTGCGATTAAACCCCAGAATTGGCGGACAACCGTGCGCCGTTACGACATAACCGTTGGCGCCGTTTACTTTGGCCATTTCATAGAATGCCGGGGCGAGCGCATCGGCAAGGCTGTCGCCCCAGAGGATATGATCAGGCGTCTTGCGCGCACCGGCGTTGAGCTGACAAATCGTGTTGTTGTCAAAGCGAGAAAAATCCGGCTTGTCGCATTCCTTGCGGTGCGGATTGCTGTCATTGACGCCATCGGCCAGTTGCACGATCACAGGATCGATACGGGCGGGAAAACCGTTTGCCGACTGGATAACAAATCCGCCGCCCGCCGCCGTCAGCAGCACAAGAAGCGAAGCGATATAGGCCCCGCGAGTGGTTTTTAAGACATGGCGGCGGCGCACGGGCTTTTCCACCCATTGCCATGTAACCACCGCGAGAAGAAACGACATGGCCATGCAGAACAACGCGGCGTTCAGCGTAAAGGGAATAACCTCGCTATATTTCGCGAAAGCGATGAACGGCCAGTGCCAGAGATAAAGCGAATAAGAAATAAGGCCGACAAACACAACGCCGCGCAGCGAAAGAAGGCGCCCGACCATCGTCTGCCCGCGCATGCCCGCCAGAATAATCGCCGCCGCCCCCAGACAGGGCGCCAGGGCCGCAAAACCGGGGAAAAACGTATCGTCATTATAAAAGAACACCGGCAGGAGAATGACCAGAAGCCCCCCCGCCGCCAGCGTTTCATTCACACCCCGTGCCGACGGCAAAGCAGGCGGGCGCAAGGCCAGCAGCGCCCCGATCAGCAATTCCCACGCGCGGAACGGCTGCAGGAAAAACGCGGATGAGGGTGAATTACGAATGATGATCGCGCTGGCGATGAACGTCACGATCGCAATGATCGCCAAAACACGAACGATTTTATCCTGACGAAAACGCCACAATAAAAAGAGTACGACCGGCAGGACGATATAAAATTGTTCCTCCACCGCCAGCGACCATGTGTGCAGCAAAGGCTTTGTCTGGCTTTCGCTGTCGAAATAACCGGCCTGTGTTTTAAACAGAATGTTGGAGGCAAAAACCGCCTGCGCCGCGAGCTGTTGCCCGAGACGGGCATAATCGGCAGGCAGCAGAAAAACCCACCCCGCCACCGCCGTGGCCGCCATCACCAGCGCCAGCGGCGGCAAAATACGCCGGCAGCGCCGCTCCCAGAAATCAATCAGTGAAAACGTACCCGCCCGCAGATCGGTCATGATCAGCGACGTAATCAGAAACCCGGAAATGACAAAGAAAACATCGACGCCGACAAACCCGCCGGAAAACCCCGCGATATTCGCGTGACACAGCAGCACGGACAAAACCGCAACCGCGCGAAGTCCGTCGATATCGGGCCGGTAGGCGATCGTTGACATGAACGGTTACGCGCGGCGCTTGCCGACCTGACGATAAAGGAATTGTTCATACGCGTGGAGCTTCGCGCTGCCTTCGGCATCGCGCGCGCCGTAAAAATCCGAAAACTCGCCATAGATCGAACCGCTCGCCGTCAAAAGATCGTGCGGCGTGTCCGCCGTGACCGCTTCGATGCAAGACGGTTTCAAATGAACGGTACACACGCCTGTCACACGCGCCTGCGAACTGGTCAGGAAGGCGCGAATGTCGTCAGCCAGCGGATCGAAGAAATAGGCTTCGTGAATCATGCGGCCCAGTTCCTGCGCCACGCCCTGTTTAAAGAAAATCTGCGATTGGGTCAGAACGTGTTTTTCCAGCGTGCGGTGCGCTTCGTAAAGAATGTCAGCCGCCGGCGATTCATAGGCGAGGCGGCCCTTTTTCCCCGGGATGGACGTGCCCAGATGGTAATGACGGCCAATCCCGAAACGATTGCCGATGCGGGCCAGCGCGCGGATCACGTCGACGGGACCGTCGATACGCTTACCGTCGGATTCAAGGGAAACAGGCTCCCCCTTTTCGAAGGTGATCTTGATGGTGGCCTTGGTCGCGGCGGGATCGATCTGGGCATGCCAGGCGTCTTCGGGAATAAGACCATCGGCGCGGTGCGTTTCTTCACCGCCGATCGATACGCCCCACAGGCCGACATTGTAGGAATATTTGGCTTTGGCCGCGACGGTGATCTGACGTTCTTTAAGGAAATTCTGGGAGAATTCGCGCTTGATGTTGTGTTCGCGCACCGGGGCGATGGTCTGGATATCGTTGCCGCCTTCGACAATCGCGACCAGATCGAAACGGTATTGATCGTTGCCCGCGCCGGTGCTGCCGTGCGCCATCAGGGTGATATTGTTTTTCTGCGCATGGCGAATGGTTTCGCGCGCCTGCACAAGACGTTCGGCCCCCACGCACAACGGGTAACCGTCACGGCTGATATTCCCGAAGATCAGGAATTTGATGATTTCGTCATAAAAGGCCTGGGTCGCATCGACATAAACATGTTTATCCGCTTTGACTTCCGCGGAACGGGCGGCGACGGCGGTTTTATCCGCTTCGGTCATCGCGCCGGTATCGACCACGCACGTCGTGATGTGTTTGACGCCGTAATTTTCGCGCATATACGGCACCAGCATGGAGGTATCCAATCCCCCGGAAAAGGCGACAATGGCGTTTTGATGCTGTTTGGGTGCCGACATATTTTAATCCTCTACTTTGACGGGCAGATATAGTCCGTCCTCTTTTTTGATATGGACGGGTGAAACGATATGAAATTTTTTACCGGCGTTCCGCTCCCGCTGGATCTTTTCCTTGGCGGCAAGATCGTCGGATTTCAGCAGGAAGTCATAAGGCGCATCCGCCCCCTGCCCTTCGCCGAAAATGCGCGCAGCATCCAGCTTGATTTTCATGCGGTACGTAAAGCTCATATCCTTGAGCGGATGAAGCGGCACGGTCGCGCGGTCGATATACATTTTCTCGCCGAATTGCGCATGGATTTTGAGCGCGTTGTTATCGTATTGCGAAATGCCCAGAAAGGATTCCATCTCTTCGGCTTTGTACGCCTTAAGCGCGGCATATTTGGTGCGCGCGGCAAGGTTGGAAACCTCCATCGCGCCCAGTTGGCGGCGCAGTGAAAACAAGGAATATCCGGTCAGCGTCCGGCCATCGATGCCAAGCGCGGCAATCTGCCCGCTGACCGGGATATAATCAAGCTTGTCCGTATCGACATAGGGGTCAAGTTCATAATGTTCGCGCAGCGTGTCGGGGGCTTTATCCATCGGAATGGCAAAACCGACGACAGCGGTCTGCATCAGCGCGCAATCGATATACACCCAGTTCGGCATCTTCAGATTGGGGTTGCCGAAGGCAAGCGAGTTGGAGACAAGATACGCTTCGTGGAAATCGCGGTGGGCGGGATCTTCCATGAGACGGATGATTTCATGTCCGCCGAACGCGCTCATATCAAAATAGGGAAGCAGGTATTCACTGGTCGCCACATACGGCACCAGCCCGATTCTCACTATTTCCTCAAGCCATTTTTCCATAATTTTATATTTTTGCTATACCCATCCATAGCATAGTCCGCCGCGAAGCAAAATGATTATGCGGCGGTGGTTTCGATGAGAAGCGCGGCGTGATCGGAATAGGGTTGCGGGATGATTTTCAACGCGCAGCGATCCGCCAGATCGGCAGAACACAGGCACAGATCCAGCACCTTTTGCCGGCGGGCGAAAAAGAAGGTGGGCTCGGATTCGTCGTTGAGGATTTTAAGATTGAGTTCGTCGACGAGCGGCGCCAGTTCGGAAAACCCGCCCATGATATTAAAATCGGCCAGCACCATGACCGGCCCGCCCACGTCTTTGAGCAGGGAACGCATCTCCACCATCTGGCGCATCCGCGTCTGACGGCTCAGCGAAAAATGGGCGAAGAACAATGTCGTGCCATCGGGCAGCAGGATTTTATAGATCAGGCGTTTGGTGCCGGATTGAAAATAGAGCTTTTCAAACGGCAGTTCCATTTTCGAGAGGAAGGCGTTGCTTTTACCTTCGTGAAGCGGCATGCGGCTCCAATAGCTGTCCTCACCGTATTTATCGGCGATGTTGTGATAGCGGTACACATCGTCGAGGATCATTTCCAGTTGATTGAATCGCGCGGAGTAAAGCGAGCCGCGATCGATTTCGACAAAGCAGGCGATGTCCGGGTCCTCGGTCAGGATGATGTCCTTGAGCTGCCCCAGCGTCTTTCGCTGAATTTCAACCGATGTATAAAAATGATGGTGGAAATGGCGCAGATGAGCCCGCAGGCTGCCGTCTATGCCGCGCCCATAGCCGATATTGCTGAATAGTATTTTATACGCCATATCACATCCATCTGCGGACAACCCTTACCAGCGGCATGAAAATTTTCAGGAATATGCCCGGGTCCTCGTCGGCCTCTTCACACAGTAACAGATCTTTTTCAAAAATCCCCTTCAATGTCGCGATCGTCTGATCATGCATGATCATGATGTTGCCTTCGCGGTTGTAGCGCAGGCTGAGATAATCGACATTCGTGCTGCCGAGCATGGCCCAGTTATCGTCGATCACGACATATTTGGCGTGCAGCAGCGATTCCGTGTACATCACGATATGAATGCCGCGATTGATCAGCCACGGGAAATAAGACCGCGTAAAAAACGACAGCAAAGGCACATCCGATTTTTTGGACAGCATGATCGTGACATTGACGCCGCGCGCCACGGCATCGCGCATGGCGCGGCGGAGCGCGAAAGGCGGAAAGAAATACGGCGTGGCGATATAGACGTTTTTTTCCGCGCGGGCGATGCGCTGCAGGAATTCGTTGTAAATGGGGTTGGGTTTCTGACGCGGCGTATGGGTGAGATAGCGGAAATGCATCGTCGCCGGGCCCGGGACATTATCCAGCAGACCGGGCACGGGAATATTATCAAGGCGCAAGTGAAAATCGCGCCAGTCCTTCATGACGTCGGCGATGCAGGCGCTGCCGACATAGGCAAGCCTGTCATCGATGATAAGCGTCTTGCAATGGTTGCGCGGCAGCCAGCGCGAAGGATGGGCGATATCCCGCCATGTCAGGACATTGTAAAACTCCACCGTACCGCCCGCCGCGCGGATCGCGTCCACCGCCGCCGTGCCATAAATATCGCGGCTGCCGATATAATCGAAAATCAGCGTGACGGACACGCCTTCGCGCGCCTTTTGTTCAAAAAGTTTCAGAAAGGCGTTACCCGTTTCATCATTCGCCAGAATATATTGCTCGAAATAAATGGCGTTTTGAGCCGCAGCGCAATCCCGGTACATGCGGTCCCACACCGGCTGTATATGCGTAAACAATTCCACCCCCGATTCCGGTTCGCCGGAAATGGGGGGTGGAAGAACGGGATTGGAATCATCATACGCCATCAGCACAGTTTAGTGCCTTACGCGTTCGTCCGCACGTTTTACCGTCATTTTATTCCACGCCGGCGGATCGCTGGCCGGGAACGATTCGAACGAGGCTTCATCCACCTTGTTCCTGCACGCGCCCGTCGGGCACGCATGCTGCTTTTCCTGCTTGTGGGCTGAGTAACGCGCCTCTTCCTCGGTTTCAAAGGATTGTTCGTAAAACCGCTTTCCTTTTACCGCGCGATAGACGCTCCACGGCTCTTCCCCGCGGCGCGGCTCATATTTTACATGCCATTCCATATTCTTTCTCCTTGGCTGACGGCACACAAACGCGCCGGCAGGAGAATAATTCCCCACGGATAGGGCGGAAAAAATCAGGGATGAGTGTACGTGAAAGGCCCGGTCAGGCGGTCATTATTGTAATTGCAGGCCGCGATGGCGGTCGTGGTCGTGCAATGGCCATTACGCGTGCAGGCAGCACCCATATTGGCGATGGCTTCCTGCGCGGTCGCGCCAGCGGCGAAAAGAGCGCCGGTTTGATCAGGCCATTTCCCATGCGCGGAAACGGATGAACAGGACCTTACTTTTTTGTCGATTTCCGCCGCGCCGACAAACTGTCGCTGCGTTTGCGTCAATGCCATGCAATCCGCCTCGGACTTTTCAGCGATACATTCGCGCAAGGCAAGATTGGCATGATCGGCCCGGACACTTCCATGCGCACGCATGTAAAGCTTTCCGTCGGCGGCCACTGCCGCGTCGAAACGGGTATGAAGAACTTCAGGCGCAGGCGGGGGCGGCGCTTCCTTTTCACAAGTCGACAGCAGAGCCGTGCCCATGGCCCCCGCAAAAATCGCGGGGATGTACCACGGCAAACGACGACCGCCGCTCGGCGGACGGTTACCGCTGACATGAAAGCCAGGTGAGGGGGAAGAATTTGCCATGTTGTTTTTTATGACAAAAGAGACGGGATGTCAAAGAAATTAACCCAAAAGCCGCAAGATCAGCCCTTTTTAGCGGCATCCGGCGGCAGCGCCTGAACCTGCTGCGGCAGGCCGCCCGGCAGAATTTCAACAACGCAGGACTGCTTTTTCTTATTCAAAGCGGCGCAGCGGCGTTCGGCATCCTGCATGCTGTCACCCGGCACCGTCACGCGCAGCACGTGTTTTTTAGACGACAGGTCGACATAGCTTTCCGACGGGCGCTCAAGAAGCGACGTGCCCGAAAGTGTCGCGCCATGCGCCGCGCGCATTTTGTACCACGCCAAACTCATCATCACGCGCGAGCCGTACGAACCGAGATTGAGAACATACCGGCGGCCTTCGATTTTCTTCGGATCGACCGCCATGCCATCGGTCTTCGCCAGAATGGCATACGGCACATCGCCGCGCCCTTCGTCGAAATAGACATTCTGCCCGTAGATCGTCGTTCCTTCATAACCTATTTTGATCGGTTGCGGCGCTGGGCGGCTGTACGATCCTTGCGCAACCAGCGTATCGACGTTGAGGAAATAATCGCCCGGCGGCACTTTGGACAGCAGGTAGAAGCCGTCTGCCTCTGATACAACGGTCATAATCTTTTCGCCATCCGGCTTATAAAGAGAAATTGTCATGCCACGTAACGGACGGGAATTACCACCGAGATCCCGAGCGCTGACATAACCGTCAATCTCTCCAGCGACATGGATCGGGAATTGCAGCGCCGAAACGTGTCCTTCGCGCGGTAGAACCGATGAACCTTTATTGCCCGTGATCCAGAACGGGTCTTTGAGTGTGGCTTCATCGACAAATACGTCGGTCAGGCGCAGATTCCCAAGACGATTGAAGAATGCATACCCTTCTTCATCCGTCATTTGACGGCCGCTATTTTGTGGCGCACGCACAACCACTTCGGGAAGCGGTTCGTCACCTTCCCCAAACACGTTGTCGCCATCATTATCCAAAAAGACGAAAGCGCTGACCCCGCCACTGGTCGTAATGCCCCGATCAAACATACGGATTTCACCGTTTTGCGGATCTTTTGCGATACCAAAGCGCGTCGCCAGCGTCGCCGTCAGATCATTTTCAGAGTTATAGGTGATACCGGGGGAAATGGTCGCAAACCCGGCGCGCCAGTTCACCTGGGCACGTCCTTCGGTCAATTTCGGATTCATGTAGTGCTGCATCGTCAGGTCCAGCTCAACATCTTTATCGACAAAGCGGCGTACATTGGCCAAAACATTGTCCAGCTCGCCTTCAGGGACGATGTTATAATTAGCAACAAAACGCAGACGGTTCCCGTCAAAATAACCATTTAATGTCGTAATGCTGTTCAGTGTGTCTTCAATCAGACGGTCTCCACCAAAATAATCCAGCTCCTGACTTAGCGAGAGGCGATTCCAGGAGCCGCTGACACCAACAGTCGATCCATAGCTATTGTTTCCATCGCCATCGAGACCGTAATTCACAACTCCACTGTGCAGCCCTGAAGGTCGGCACGGATCGG
>CAYPCP010000018.1:5505-10985 GCA_964409255.1 uncultured Pseudobdellovibrionaceae bacterium | reverse complement strand
CCGTAATTCAACGACAGATTATAACGCGGCTTGCTATTCGGTTGAATTTCGAAGCCCAAAGGGCCCGTTGCTGAAAAACGCTGGTTGATAATATCCTGTGTTGCAGATGCGCCATCGTCTTCTAAACCGAATTTTTCAGTCCGAAGGTTGGTTTCACTGCGCAGCTGGTGATCGCCAATATTGCGACGAGCAACAAGCTCTGACGCCATTTCACCCGTATTTTCAACTGCCGTGTTTAAATTGAGAAGCGTTTCCGACAAGATCGTCGAGATGCCCGCATGCCCGATGATCATTTGATCTCCGCCACGCGAACCACTTTCCAAGGCTGCCGACACTGCGGTTGTTGGGCTGATAGATTTTTCCACCAGAGCTACGAAACTGGGAGCACCTTCGTCTTCGTTATCGCTGTCGTTTTTCTTGTAGATATAGGAATTTTGGCGATTGATCGAAACATCATAGGACAAAGACGTATCGGACAGACGCTCGTGATCAACCGGGATGTAGAGTTCTTCCTCACGCTGCTCCCCCTGAGGCCCATAAAATACGACACGAAAATTGTTGTCGGTACGGTACAGTTCGACATTATCAAAACGATAAATACCGTCATCAGCAACTGTTTGCGTTCCGATCAAGGCGCCGTCACGGTATAATTCAACATCCCAACCAGGAAAAGCCGTGCCTGTGATCTGCGTATCAGGACGCAACGTGCCGCGCAAAGGATGCACGTTGGTAACGCGCACACCGGTACCCAGAGAATTAAAGCTGTTCAACGGCAAATCGACCGATTGCACGTCGCCGATTTCATACTTTCGTGCCGCCAGAGGGCCCAAAAGCTCGGGCTCCAGCGATTCTTTTTTATACTTTGCACGGAAGGATACGAGTTTATCGTCCTTGGTCAGCTGTGATGCCGTACTCAAATTCCCGCCCATAAAATCACCCGACGATTGAATCGATGCCGTATGCGAATTCGTCGCTTCACCGTTATGACCATTCCGGCGATACCGTGAGTTCGTCATGACATCGATAAAGGGGAAATCAATTGGCTTCGTCATCTCTGCAAGCAACGGAAGCTCAGGCGGACCGAATGTTTTTTCTCCGGGTTTGAGCCCCTGACGTGCCAAGCGTTCCTGAATAGGAAGCTTTACCGGGGAATCCAAAAGAATATCGAGACGGGATACATCCATCGTCAGTACAAAACCAAACCACTGCCCCAGAGTTTCAAGTGGAACGAACACATCTTCATTTTCAATGAGCGTCTGGTCAGGCAGAGAGAATGTGCCCTGCGCTGTCAGAACGGCGCGCGTATCCGGCGCGAGGGAGAAGAGGTTTTTTTCGCGTATATACCAACCCTCCATGCGTCCGTTTTCAGGATTATAAGAAATTGGGAATTCCAGCGCCGAAGCAAAATCTCTGAGCGAAACGACAGCCACGGATTGATGGACCTGCGCCAAAACAGCGGCATCGATAACAGTGCGATCCTTAAGACGGATACGGAAGAGCAGTTCCTCCCCCTCAGGCAAACCGAGTGAGGTTTGCTTTACGGCATGGCCGCTCCCTTTAAGCGAATCATCCGCTTTTGAATAACCTTTTTTAATCCGGGCCAAAAAGTCGCGCGCCAGATCCATTCGGCTTTCATGAGAAACATTTTGCAATTTTGTCGTATTCACAGCCGCATCCTGTGCCGCCACGGCCACAGGCACGGCAGCAAGCATACAAGCAATGGTTATGGCAATTTTTAAAACGTACATTTGTTGCAAACCCCGAGGCAGGAATCCCCTCCTCGAGGGTTTTGCAAGTCGCATGCCAAATTTAGGCAGCATTTGATTTAAAAGCATTTTTTAGTTACGGAAATATATTGAGCATTTCTGAATGATTCTAATAGCTTCGTTGGTTAATTTTCTTCGTATTAACCACTTTAAGAATGTATTAACTCTTTTCCTATGATATAGATATAAGCACCGAAATCGCGATCCGCTCTTGCCGTAGGCAGGATGCACGCACGGAAAGGCCGGGTCCTTCGGTACGATGTCGTCCAAACACCTTATAAGGAGAACTTTATGATTAAGACGTTTAAATATGGTATCGCCGTCGGCGCCGCCATTGCAGGTATTTCTGGTTTTGCCGGTCAGGCACAGGCGCAGGTTAACAACGCCGTCGTTACGACGGATATCGAAGTTGTTAACGGTATCGACGTTACCGCGGGCGACCCGATTGATTTCGGCACCTGGGTTCTGGCATACCGCTTCGCCGATGCTTTCGAACTGACGATGGCAACTACTGGCGTTATCACGCCAGCCAACATTGCCGCCGCACCGAACAACTCGGTTGCCATTCCGGTTGGTGTTGCCCCGGGCGCAGGTAACCTGACGGTTGACGTTCCGGCTGGCATCAACAACGTAGAACTGCAAATGACGCGCGGTGCGATCACCAACTTTACCGGCGGCTCGGGCCTGTCTCTGACTCAGGTGACCTATGAAACAGTGACGGAAACACCCGCTGCTCCCTTCGCGCAGACTGTTCCTCATCCTGTGACGGTAATTGCCGGTGGAACGCCAGAAATCGTCACGTTCGGCGCTACGATCGCGGTAACGGCCCAACCGCCGATTGGCCCGCACACCGCGACGTTCACTGCGACGTTCAACTACTAATAATTACAGACTTAATGAAAGAGGCGCCTTACGGCGCCTCTTTTTTATTTCTACTTTCTAATCTTTAGAAAGATTTTTGTGTGAATATGGTTTCATTTTTTGTATCGAAATGTTTGAAGATAATCTGCACAGACCCCGGCGCCACATCAGTCATCAAAGGGACTTTGAATTCGCGCAGAGAAACTTCAGGGAAGACGTTAGCATTTTTGATTTCACCAACAATCTCGCTGCCCTTTTTCACAATAATATGACCATAGAAGCCAAACGGACCGCCCGTGCGCGTTATCGGAATAACCAATTCCTGCTTTTTCAGCTTCTCATTATATCGCTTCGTCACAGATCCAATTGAAACAACCGCATCGCTTTCACCGACGCGATAAATAACGGGTATAGAAAAACCCACACGTACGGCTACACCAACCTTTACTTCATCTTTCTGCATGCTTTGAACATCTTCAACTGGGCGGGCCTTTTCATCCTGTACCATCTCCAGATGGACGCGGTAATCACCCGGCGCAGGTAGTTCCCCTTTAAGACGCAGACCCAGACGGATTTTCTGCATACCCATCGGTTCTATCGTTACACGACGCGGCGTAAAAACAAGATTTTGAGCAAGATCAAACGGTGTGATCGACTGCTCAACTTCCTGATAATCGCCCGAACCTTCCGCAGCTTTCAGATATTTCCAGTTCAAAGAGTAATTCTGGATCGTCTGCGTGGTATTAACGAGATTCACGTCCGCATAGCGTGTGCGTCCTTCCATCAATACGATCATTGGTGTGACCATGACGGTCGCCAATGCCGGCCATGCGGCAACAGCAACAAGCCCTGCCGCTACAACGCCAAGGAGGTATTTTCTGGATTTTGTCAGGTTTATTTTCATCCGTTTCTCCTAAAAACAAGATTACGCATTCGCGCATGATTAAAAATTGACGATAAGCGAAAGCTCACCTTGATAAGCACCTTCTGCATAAGCAGGACCAGCACCGCTTGTCACTGCACGCGCCCCGACCGTTACCCAAGCGATACCATTCACATCGGACGGGGTACAATTAGTATTGAAACTATCAACCGTGAATGTTGGCGCACTTGGACGACGCATTGGCTGCATCATATAAACATCCACACTGCCACACGCAGTAAAGGGCACCAAACCTTCAACGCGATAAATGCCGGGACGGGGGCCCCCAAGTTCAATCAACGCCAGGGAGGCACTATAACTATTGTCCGGTTGTACGGTTATTGTGTGGTTGGAATTATTATTACGTACAATCCAGCGACCGAAATCCAGCGGCTGTTCCTGAAAAATCTGGGCTTGCGCAACAGGCAATGCCACGCCGAGAGCAAATAAAAAAGCACAGAGATGGAAGACGCGCGGTATCATGCCGTCTCACCCTATCGCGGGATGCCGGGGCCCGCAAGACGGCAGGATTTGCCGTTTTCAATAAATACAAACAACCGCTTGCCGCGCCGCGTGCCTGCCTTATGATGGGGTCATGGATATGCACCCCGAACGCGCCGTCAGCGCCGGCGAAGAAATCATCACCCAGGGCGAACCCGCAATGGAAGCCTACCTCGTCATGGCGGGCACGTTTACCGTGACGCTGACGCGCGGCGATAAAACGCAAACGCTCGCCACGCTCGGCGAAGGGGAAATATTCGGGGAAACCGCCCTTTTCAAGGGATCGGATTACGGCGCGACGGTCATCGCCGCCAGCGACGGGGTGCTCCAGCCGATCACGCCGGACATTCTCGATGAGAGAATCAAACAATGCGACCCCCTGCTCAAGGCCGTGATCCGCATGCTGATGATCCGGCTGCGCAAGGCCAATGAACGGCTGGCGGAAGCCCTTTAAACCGCCCACAATCCGCAGATTTCCGCGGTTATTGCCTATTCGCGCTTTTGTTCTTTACAACCACCTGAAGCTGGTTTAAATGAGAACCATTATCAATTTTATGTGTAAATAAAAAAACCAAGGGTGTCTTCGATGAGCGGTATCAATCGGTATTTCCAGTCGCGCGGCGTGCTGAGTTTTGCGCTGCAACAACCAGTCCTGGACTATGTCAGCTTTGTTCACATCAGCCACGGTGACAACACCGCGCAGTTTTCAAAAGCGGCGACGGAGCTGCTCAGCCTGCCAAACGTGCAGCAGATTGAATTCCTCAAAAACGATCTCGGCGATTACCAATATCTGAACATCCGCCAGAATAATAAAGAGCAAATCACGGATAGCGACATCAAGAAAATCCACGCCATCATCGAACGCCACATCAGCAATGGCAGCCTGATCGATGAAGAAGGGCTTCTTAAATGGTCAGAGGCGTTGAAAGATCCCGATCGTGATTTAAGCATGCTCGAAGAAAACGTCGCGGAAAAGACCATCGATGAATTCGTGCCCTACATGCACGGAAGAACCGGCCATGATGTCGGCATCAATTTTCACGGATTTTCCAAACCCGCCGATGGCACTCGCGGCGTCATTGCATCGGTTACGATGCAGCAAGGCTGTAAAACCTGCGGCACATTCACCTCACGCAACACGTTGGGCATATACTCAACATGGCTTCAGGCCAATTTGACCAAAGCCTTCGAAGGGATGGCGGCGGAAAAACGTCCGGTCCTGCGCACCATCAACATTCTTCCCGATAGAAACGGCAGCCCAAGCTATAGCTATGTACCGTCTTGATAGGGCTTGATTTTTTATATCAGGAATAACGGTTCGTGGGCTGCGATGCGTATGACGTATCGGCATCACGCGACCTGTTATTGACGAGATCGGTCACATCGCTTGTCATCTTGGCTTTACTCGCCGCATCGAAATCTGGGCCACA
>CAYPCP010000018.1:0-5495 GCA_964409255.1 uncultured Pseudobdellovibrionaceae bacterium | reverse complement strand
CCGGGCATTTTCCACCACTGCATGTCGCGCAGGGTGAAGAAAAGTCGACCTTATCGTCGCCACCGCCGCCGAAATCAATCTCAGGCCCTCTGCCGCCGGTGAAAGAGACGGTGTCAATCCCAGTGGTGGAAGGGCTGAAATCGATCACTTTGAAGCCTGCGCCGAAATCAGGTTTCGTGCCCCATGCATCCTGTGAGAGTTTTTGTTGCTGGCGTTGCTGCTCCAGCTCGCGCTGACGCTGCTGCTCGAGTTCACGTTGGCGCTGGTCAAGCTGTTGTTGACGCTGCGCCTGTTGTTGCAACTGGGCGGAGGCAACCTGCTGGGCCTGCAGCAATGCGGCATTGACGGCGGCCTGAGCGTCGTTATTGCCCGACGTATATATGGTTTTACTGCCGCTATCGTTTTTAGCATTGTTGTTTTTGGCATCCTGCGTCTCGCCTTCCGGCTTTTTCGCGGTCGCTTTATTATCGGACTTCGCTGTCTGCTGACCTTGTCCTTGCTGCGATTGCTGTTGTTGCTGCTGCGCGCCGGCAGGCGTTGCCAGTTTGGCCATTGCCTGCGTCGCACCCTTTTCAGGGGCCGCGTTCGCCTGATCTTTTTTCACTGATGCGGCGGCCTGCTGCTGCGCTGTTCCTTGCGTCTGTCCTTGCTGTTGCTGGCTGGGGCGGGCGAAGGCCTGAAGCGCGGAAACGGAAGGAGTTGTGAGCGTATTTTTTGCACCGTCCGCGGTGCCTGTCGGCGTTGCCGCGACGGAAACAGCCGATACAGAAGAGGTTACAGAAGCATCAGATGCGCCGGATACCGCAGAGGCAACTACCGGATTCCCGGCAGGCGTAACATTCGCCGTAACAGCAGCGGCAGCAACGCCGCCAACCGGCGCCACGCCAGTGACCGACGCCACGGCCACAACAGGCGTAACCCCGGAAGAAACAGGTGTGTTGCCATGCCCCGCAGGCACCACAGTATTTGCAACGGTTGTGGGTGTGACGATTGCAGGTATGACGATCGTAGGTGTAACAACCGTAGGCGTGACCGGCGTCACCGCAGACGGCGTGACGGCAGGCAGGACAGAAGAAATAGAAGCGGCCTGCGCAAGATTTGCACTACCTGCGCCAACCACGGGCTGCGTCAGTACCTGCATCGCGGTGGCAGCCACCGTGTTTTGTGCGGGCAGCGCCGCCGTAACGGTTGCAACGGACGAAGCGGGCAACGTCGCGATTGTCTGCGTACCCGTTGAAAGATCGCGGATGATCTGGGTAACCGTTGCCGTTTGCGGCGTATCACCCTTCATCGTGGTTACGGCGGTTTCAAGCGATTGCACGACAACCTGCGTCGCGACAGAAGGAACCAGATCCGGCTGGCGCGCCATAACGGCGGTAACCGCGGAAATCGTTTGCGCCGGAAGTTCGGCACGAACGGCAGGATCGGCCAGCGCGACGATAATGGCCTGCACCGCCGGCGCGGTTTCGCCCTTACCCTGCAGTGCATTCGCGATGATTTCCGGCGGCATATTGGGAAGATCGATCTTCGCCACCACTTCCGCCAGCGCGGGCGGCAAGGCATCAGCCTTTTGCAGGGCGGCGACAATTTCTTTTACATCGGCGGCGGCCAGTGTGGCGAGTTCAGGCAATTGCTGAACCACGGCAGCAGCCGGTACGTCGAGCGCCTGGGCAACCGGCGTTGCGGAAGAGAGCTGAGCCGACAGGGTTTCGACTTTTGCCGCGACCGCGTCAGCCGCCGGCATATCGATCGTGGTGAGGGTTTGCGCCACCACCGCCAGCGCGGCCTGCACCGGGACGGATTGCGGCGCATCGACCGATTGAAGGATGGTCGTGATCTGCGCCTGCAACTGGGCGCGGACTTCCGGCGGTGTGGAATCCGCCGCCGCCAGTTCGGTCAGCTGCGCGGTGACGGCCTGCACCTGCGCGATCACGGTCACATTATCATTGTCCGCGGCCACAGGCGTCGCGGTGGCCGGTTCCTGCGAAAGATCGGCGACAGGGGCCGCCGCTTTATTGTCGTTATCGGCCACGATCATCAGGCTTTTCGCGCCTTCCGGGGACGCAAGCACCGCCTGTATCACGTCGTTGCCTTGCATGTTCGTGATGACCGTCGCGGCCCCTTGAATGACCGCTGCGGGGATGACGCCTTGGGCAACGCCGGTTTGAATTTGTTGCGTGATGGCGCGCACGGTTTCCATCATCTTCGCGGGCGCATTCGTCACCGCGCCCGGCGTTTTCATCGCATCGGCCAGTTTTGCAAGACCGGCAAGATTTTCGATCAGCTTGAGCGTTTCCGGCGTGGCTTCGCCGGATTTGATCGCCTGTTTGATTTCTTCGACAGCCTGTTTCGTCGCACCGCCGCCCGCGCCGCCGATATCGGCGCCCATGCCCTGCGCCAGATCGACCAGCGCATTATCGACGGAATCGAACCCGCCGATGCCTTGGTTCGTGGGAGAACCGAAATAAACGAACAGGCCGTTATTGTTGGACGCGAACATGGTGTTGAGATCGACACCCTGGCTCGTCGTGCTTTTGGTGCCGAACACCGTATTCTGAACATTGATACGTGCGGCTTCGCCGCCGATCTTGCGCACGCCATCGAGGAAGGCGGCTTGTTCCTGTTCGCATTCCAGCAGATCGTCAGGCTTCTGGTTCGTGACCATGATGCGGGCGTAAAGCGGCTTCGCCTTTGCGGCGCGCGAAAAATCGCTGCCCATGTTCAGGATATAATCCTGCAGCGCGTTCAGAACCTGCGCCGTCATATATTGCGAGGCGCCGATCGATTGCAGTTTCAGGGAAATATCTTCAAGGACGTCGTAGGGATAACCGTATGAATCGATATCCCTCCAGCGGCCCTCGCGGTGAAGTTGAATCAAACCTGTGGCGGCGTGGTGGATGCGGGCATCGACGCCCTGTTCGTGCGTGGCGTTCTGGCCGGAACGCATAAGCTCCAGCGCCTGCGCGCGCGTCGCGGCTTTAACGGGAGCCTGTGTATCGATCTCTGCCGGGAATTCCAGTTTCTGAGCAACCGCCGTCGCCATGATAGAGAATACGCCTTGTTGTTATGGTAAAAATGTAAATGAGAACTATTCTCAAGTTACCGGAATATGAACCAACCGCCCCCCTTAATCAAGACAGAATCGATGAGCTTTATCGCTTTTTCCGGGGATCAAAAACCCGTATGGTCTGGCCGGTAAACAGGCAGGAAAAATGGGTATTTACCCCCCCTCTATATATAAAGTGAAGGAAACGGCCCTTTGGCTGGCCCGTCCGCACATCCTTTTCTTTGCGCTGCCATATCTTATGGCCATCTTGACGCTAGGCACGCTGGCCCAGAAGGATATCGGGCTGTATGAGGCGCAGGCCCGGTATTTCTCCTCCTTCATCCTGTGGCTGGGGCCGATTCCCCTGCCCGGCAGCTATCCGACGCTAGGCTTGATCTTCGTATCCCTGACGGCAAAGTTCCTGTTCGCCAGCCCGTGGAGCCGGGCGCAGGCGGGAACGATCCTGACCCATCTGGGCATCCTGCTGCTGCTGCTGGGCGGACTGATCACGGGTATCACCGCCAAAGAATCCTTTATCGTCATTCCCGAAGGCGGCAGCAGCGCCACGATATCGTCCTACCACGACCGCGTGCTGGCGGTGGAGCGCGAAGACGGCCTGATCATCGCCGCCTATCCTTTCGACGATCTTGAGCGCGGCGCGATTTTCACGCCGATCGAAGGGGGATTCACGATCGAGATCGAGAAGACCTGCCGTCACTGTACGGCGCAGATTCCCGCCGACGATCGCGGCCGCATGGCGATGGCGGAAAAAATGGACCTGATCGACGCGCCGCCGCAGCCGGAGGACGAACTTAACCTGTCCGGCGTGACCTTCACCGTCGCGGGCGTCAATGACAAGGATGACGGCACCTACATCACGCTTGAAGATATTCCCGTCCGTCCGCAGTTCGGCGATCTTGTGATCTATGTGCGGCGCGCGCAGGAAACATTGCCTTTCGCCGTGCGGCTGAAAGATTTCGTCGAAGAACGCCATCCCGGCACCGCCACCGCACGCGCGTTTCATTCCGATGTCGTCGTCGAGGACAACGGCGTGGCATGGCCCGCCCGCATCGAGATGAACGAACCGCTGCGGTATAAGGGATACACGCTGTACCAATCGTCGTTCACGCGCGGCATGGATGGCAGCGAAAGCACCGTTCTCTCCGTCGTTCAGAATGCGGGCCGCATTTTTCCGTACGTTGCCAGCGCCTTCATCTTCGCAGGCCTGTTGCTGCATCTGATCCTGCGGCTGCGCCGAAACGCAAAGGCGGGATCATGATCCGGTTGAAATTGATCATGGCCTTGTGCCTGTTATTTTCCGCCGTCCCGGCGATGGCGAATGACGCGCCGCGTTTCGATTACGGCGATTTCGCCGCGATCCCCGTCCAGCATGACGGGCGCATTAAACCGATCGACAGTTTCGCGCGCACGCATCTTAAAATTTTCGCCGGGTCCGACCACCTGCCGAAAATGAGCGCCAATGAATGGCTGGCCGAAACATTATTCAATCCCGGCGCCGCCGCGGAACATCCTGTATTTTACCTCGCGCGCCCCGAAGACCTGTCCTTAAAACCAAGGAAAGGCAGGCTTTACAGCTTCGCAGAGATCGCAGGCGCGATGAAAGCGCGGGCCGAAACCATCGCCAGCCTTGCCGCAAAAGATGAAAATACGTGGAGCGAAAGCCAGCGCGCGCTGATGGAGCTGCACGCCAAAACGATTTTGTATACGCAGCTGCTGCGCAGTTTTTCGGCCACGCTGCCGCTGGCGATTTCATTGCCGGATTCATTGCGCAAAGCCTGGAAGGTGCCCGGCGACGCCGCGCCATTGACGCTTGAAACGCTGCGCCCCTACGAAGCCCGTCTTCAGACGGCACTTCGCAAAATCATCAAGGCCAAAGGCGAAGATATCGAGCGTTACAGCGCGGAAGAAAAAGACATCGCGCTGCTGGCATGGCAGGTCCAGATGCTGCAGGAAGGCGGCGCGGACAATGTGATCCTGCGGATCGTGCCGCCGCAATGGGGCGGCGAAGAATGGCTCTCGCCATGGGCGCTGGCGCAATCGGGCAAGGGATCGCCACAGGCGAACGAGTATCTGGCGCACTGGAAAAACATGACCCTTGCGTGGCAGAAGGGCGACACGAACGCATGGACCGACCAAAGCCGCGCCGCGCGTGATGCGGTGAAAAATTTTGCCGGCGCGCGCAACCTGCTGGAGCGAACCTACAACGCCCTTCATCCCATGGGCACGGCCATGCTGTTTTATCTGGCGGCTTTTATCCTGTTGATCGCGGCAAGCTTTAAACACCGCGCCCTCATGACCAAGGCCGCCCTTGCCGCCATCATCGTGGGGGCATCGCTGCATACGGCGGGGATCGTTTCCCGCATCGTCATTCTTGAACGCGCGCCGGTCGGCACGCTGTATGAATCGATTTTGTTCGTCAGCCTGATCT